>NZ_JBHVSI010000017.1:0-143214 GCF_042885335.1 Neobacillus sp. NPDC058068
ACCCGTTCCCATACCGAACACGGAAGTTAAGCTTCTCAGCGCCGATGGTAGTTGGGGCAGGCGCCCCTGTGAGAGTAGGACGCTGCCAGGCTGTACAATATGGAGGATTAGCTCAGCTGGGAGAGCATCTGCCTTACAAGCAGAGGGTCGGCGGTTCGATCCCGTCATCCTCCACCATATATACCGTAACTTGATTTATTTGCCGGGGTAGCTCAATTGGTAGAGCAACTGACTTGTAATCAGTAGGTTGGGGGTTCAAGTCCTCTCGCCGGCACCATTCTTTTCGAGCCATTAGCTCAGTTGGTAGAGCAGATTGCAGACTTCATTGAATAAGCTTCTGCGGGCAATCTGCGAGAAAGAACGAAAGTTCTTTTGAGCATCTGATTTACCACAATTAAAGATTAGTGAATCATCTTAGTATGAGCCATTAGCTCAGTTGGTAGAGCATCTGACTTTTAATCAGAGGGTCGAAGGTTCGAGTCCTTCATGGCTCACCATTTTAAATTAATATGCGGGTGTGGCGGAATTGGCAGACGCACCAGACTTAGGATCTGGCGCCGCAAGGCGTGGGGGTTCGACTCCCTTCACCCGCACCAATTAATATCTATAATGCGGAAGTAGTTCAGTGGTAGAACACCACCTTGCCAAGGTGGGGGTCGCGGGTTCGAATCCCGTCTTCCGCTCCAAAAGTGCCGGGGTGGCGGAACTGGCAGACGCACAGGACTTAAAATCCTGCGGTAGGTGACTACCGTACCGGTTCGATTCCGGTCCTCGGCACCATTTAAAATAATAATGCGCCCGTAGCTCAATTGGATAGAGCGTCTGACTACGGATCAGAAGGTTGTGGATTCGACTTCTTCCGGGCGCGCCATATAAACGGGAAGTAGCTCAGCTTGGTAGAGCACTTGGTTTGGGACCAAGGGGTCGCAGGTTCGAATCCTGTCTTCCCGACCATTCTTCTTACTTCTTTATGGGGCCTTAGCTCAGCTGGGAGAGCGCCTGCTTTGCACGCAGGAGGTCAGCGGTTCGATCCCGCTAGGCTCCACCTTGATTTAATTATATATTTGGCGGTGTAGCTCAGCTGGCTAGAGCGTACGGTTCATACCCGTAAGGTCGGGGGTTCGATCCCCTCCGCCGCTACCAAATATCTTAAAGTTGTATTCTACTTGGACCTTTAGCTCAGCTGGTTAGAGCAGACGGCTCATAACCGTCCGGTCGTAGGTTCGAGTCCTACAAGGTCCACCATTAGCTTCATATTATTACGGAGGAATACCCAAGTTTGGCTGAAGGGATCGGTCTTGAAAACCGACAGGCGGGTCATACCGCGCGGGGGTTCGAATCCCTCTTCCTCCTCCATATTGTCTTTATTATTATTATCGCGGGGTGGAGCAACGAGCGTTGCTTCAATGAATAATCTGCGAGTTGTATCAATCGAGCTGCTTCTTGAGTAAGCTTTCTGAGATTGATACAGTCTATGTAAGCTTAGAGCATGGACGAATTCTTATAACTTTTATTGTCGCGGGGTGGAGCAGTCTGGTAGCTCGTCGGGCTCATAACCCGAAGGTCGCAGGTTCAAATCCTGTCCCCGCAATTCGGTCTGGTAGTTCAGTTGGTTAGAATGCCTGCCTGTCACGCAGGAGGTCGCGGGTTCGAGTCCCGTCCAGACCGCCACTATAGTGGCTCAGTAGCTCAGTCGGTAGAGCAAAGGACTGAAAATCCTTGTGTCGGCGGTTCGATTCCGTCCTGAGCCACCATTTTTTATTTGAATAGGTACTTATTATGGCGATTGTGGCGAAGTGGTTAACGCACCTGATTGTGGTTCAGGCATTCGTGGGTTCGATTCCCATCAGTCGCCCCATATTATTTTATGCGGGTGTAGTTTACTGGTAAAACCTCAGCCTTCCAAGCTGATGTAGTGGGTTCGATTCCCATCACCCGCTCCAAAATATGGGCCTATAGCTCAGCTGGTTAGAGCGCACGCCTGATAAGCGTGAGGTCGATGGTTCGAGTCCATTTAGGCCCATTATTTTTTTATTCCGCAGTAGCTCAGTGGTAGAGCTATCGGCTGTTAACCGATCGGTCGTAGGTTCGAGTCCTACCTGCGGAGCCATTTATGGGGAAGTACTCAAGAGGCTGAAGAGGCGCCCCTGCTAAGGGTGTAGGTCGGGTAACCGGCGCGAGGGTTCAAATCCCTCCTTCTCCGCCATAAAATATTTGGCCCCTTGGTCAAGCGGTTAAGACACCGCCCTTTCACGGCGGTAACACGGGTTCGAATCCCGTAGGGGTCATACAAAAAAACTGATGATAATTATCATCAGTTTTTTTGTATTCTTTTTTAGATTGTCCAGATCACTCCTCACCAAATTTCCCTTATCTTTGGTTTGTTTTCACATAATAACATTATATCGAGATAGCATTTTTCTTTTAACTATTTTCTCGGATGTATTGGTACCGCTTACATTTTCCTCAAATGTACTAATTTCAGACTATTTTTTTATTAAAAATCAAATAATTTTTTTGCTGCATTTTTAAAAAATTTTTATAAAAAACTTTATAGAATTATGTCGATTGCTGCAAAATTATATGTCGTTCTGTGCTGAAATTTGATGAAAAACCCCTCATTATAACAGCCTGTATCGGTTGTTGTCAGAAAAGATAAAAAAGTTTTTCGAGGCATATGCTTCATTTGCACTTATAATTGGTCTTTGAAATACATATTTTCATTGAGGATGAGGAGAGCCATGACAGTGAACACGATATTTCCGACTGATTATCAGCTGCACTTATTTCACGAGGGGAATTTTTTTCAAAGTCATCAGCTTTTTGGCGCTCATATCTTTAAGGATTCCGACAAGGTTTATACACGATTTTGCGTATGGGCCCCTAATGCCAGCCAGGTGCGGCTTACGGGCGATTTTAATAACTGGAATGGTGAAGGATATGAACTACGAAAAGTTAATGATGAAGGCGTATGGATTCTAATTTTAAACCAGGAACTAGAAGGAAGGCTTTATAAGTATGAAATTTTCTCACAAACAGGGGAAAAATTTTTAAAAGCAGATCCGTTTGCATTTTATTCGGAATTAAGGCCAAATACTGCTTCAGTTGTGTATTCGTTAAGCGGTTATAAGTGGGAAGACGATAATTGGATGAAGCGAAGAGAAAAACAGAACCTTTTATCAGAGCCAGTAGTTATTTATGAAATCCATCTAGGATCTTGGCGAAAAAAACCAGACGGAAGCTTTCTGTCCTATAAAGAATTGGCCACAGAAATTATTCCATATGTAGTGGAGCATGGCTTTACCCATATAGAATTATTGCCGCTTGTCGAGCATCCGCTCGACGATTCGTGGGGATACCAAGGGACAGGTTACTTTTCAGCAACATCCAGATATGGTACACCTGACGACTTTAGATACTTTATTGACCAATGTCATCAGCATGGGATTGGTATCATTCTTGATTGGGTTCCTGGACATTTTTGCAAGGATTCGCATGGTTTATACCGCTTTGATGGAACACATATTTATTCTTACAGCCATGCTGAAGATAGAGAAAATGTAGTATGGGGTACTGCGAACTTTGACCTTGGAAAGGGAGAGGTACAAAGCTTCCTCATCTCAAATGCACTTTTTTGGATAGATTATTTTCATATTGATGGGTTTCGGATGGATGCGGTTGCTAATATCATTTATTGGCCTAATTCCTTTGGGAATAAACGCGAAAATCCATTTGGAATTAACTTTTTGAAAAAGTTAAATAAGGAAGTCCATGAGTATGATCGGCATTTTTTAATGATAGGAGAGGATTCAACCGACTTCCCTCAAGTAACAGGCACCGTTCAGTACGGCGGGCTTGGGTTTGATTATAAATGGAATATGGGCTGGATGAATGACATGCTGGAATATGCGGAAACTCCACCATTTTTGCGCTCAGAGGTTCATTCAAAAGTCACTTTTTCACTTTTATATACCTATTTAGAAAATTTTATGCTGCCATTTTCGCACGATGAAGTGGTTCATGGGAAAAAGTCGCTCCTAGATAAAATGCCGGGGGATTATCGGGAGAAATTTGCCCAGCTAAGACTGTTACTAGGTTACATGTTTGCGCACCCCGGGAAGAAACTACTATTTATGGGCTTTGAATTTGGCCAGTTTTCCGAATGGAAGGATAAAGAACAACTTGATTGGAACTTAATGGAATATGGCATGCACGAGAATCTAAATGCATATGTAAAAGTATTGATAAAACTGTATAAGCGTTCAAAAGCACTATATGAATTGGATCATTTACAGGATGGATTTGAGTGGATTGACGCCAACAACAGCAATCAATCAATTTTCTCATTTATTCGGAAAGGGAAGAAAGAAGCAGATAGCCTCATCATTATTTGCAACTTTACAGCGATTAGCTATCCGGTTTATCGGATTGGGGTCCCTAAATCGGGTGAATATCGAGAAATATTTACTAGTGATCAAGAAGAATACGGTGGGACTGGATTGATAAATAAAAAAACAATTTTGGCGATGGAAGAGCCATTTCATGGGCAGCCATATTCAATTAATTTAACAATTCCCCCGTTTGGTTTTCAAATAATAAGACCAGTAAACAAACGAAAGGAGAGAAAAGGAAATGGCAAAGAAAAAGTGCGTAGCCATGCTGTTAGCAGGGGGGAAAGGAAGCAGGCTTAATTCGCTGACAAAGGATTTGGCGAAGCCGGCTGTACCCTTTGGGGGAAAATATAGAATTATCGATTTTACGTTGAGTAATTGCACCAATTCAGGTATCGATACGGTAGGGGTTCTTACTCAATACCAGCCGCTGTTGTTAAACTCTTATATTGGAATTGGGAGCGCCTGGGACCTTGATCGCAAAGATGGCGGTGTGACTGTTTTACCGCCGTATAGCGAGTCTTCGGAAGTAAAGTGGTATACCGGGACGGCAAGTGCAATTTATCAGAACATGAATTATTTAAAGCAATATCAGCCTGATTATGTATTAATCCTGTCAGGCGACCATATTTACAAAATGAATTACGAGAGCATGCTGGAATATCATATTGAAAAAAGGGCTGATGTCACGATTTCTTTAATTGAGGTTCCTTGGGCGGAAGCGAGCCGATTTGGGATTATGAATACAAATGAGGATTTGAGAATAGTAGAGTTTGAGGAAAAGCCTAGCAGCCCGAAGAATAATCTAGCATCTATGGGTATTTATATTTTTAGCTGGAATATACTTAAGGAATATTTAGAAATGGATGATCGCAATCCTGAGTCGAGTCATGATTTTGGGAAAGACGTGATTCCGATGCTGCTCGAGGAAAATAAGAAACTGTTCGCCTATCCTTTTAAAGGATATTGGAAGGATGTCGGCACAGTTCAAAGCCTGTGGGAAGCGAACATGGATTTATTGAATGAAGAATGTGAGTTAGATTTGTTTGATCACGACTGGAGAATTTATTCTGTCAATCCGAATCAGCCGCCGCAATATATTTCTTCTGATGCGATTGTTAGAGAGTCGCTGATTAACGAGGGCTGTACGATTAACGGGGAAATTGAAAAATCTGTTTTATTTCAAGGTGTATCGGTTGGAAGCGGCTCGACGATTAAAGAATCCGTCATTATGCCTGATGTTGTTATTGGCAGCAATTGTTTGATTGAAAGGGCCATTGTTCCATTTGATGTTAAAATACCAGACGGGACCGTGATTCGTTCATTTGAAGATGAAATTATTCTTGTAACTGAAGAAATGTTAAGCGGGTTGTACCCTGCTTTTTAATATTTTATATTGTCTAGCTGCAGCGCCTAGGGGCTCGAGTCACAAGCCAATCCGTCCAAAAGGTTAAGGAACAACCTTTCGGCCGGCTCGTCTTGTGCTAGTCGCCCCTGACCAAGGCGCTTACGCTTTTATAATAGGAGGGACTTGGATTGAAAAGAAGGCTTTTGGGTGTAATAGATGCAACTACTTACCATGAAGATTTAGAGGATCTGCTCACACACCGTTCATTAGCGGCCCTGCCTTTTGCAGGACGGTACCGGATTATTGATTTTGTGCTGTCGAATATGGTGAATTCAGGGATCCGCAGTGTGGCGATTTTTCCAAAGATGCAGTATCGTTCGTTAATGGATCATCTTGGTTCAGGGAAAAATTGGGATTTAAATCGAAAGCGTGATGGTTTATTCTTTTTTCCATCTCCTATAGTAGATAGCGATGGTAATAGAATTGGTTCATTTGAACATTTTGCGGCGAATATCGATTTTTTCTACCGAAGTACACAGGAGTATTCCATCATTTCCAATTGTTATACCGTTTTTAATATGGACTTTAGACCAATACTTGATTGGCATAGTCATTCAGGGTGTGATATTACCGAAATCCACCAACGGGATAGCGGTTCAATGGAAATGTACTTAATAAAGACTTCCCTGTTAATAAAGCTGATTGAGACAAGACATGAAACAGGGTATACATGTATGAAGGATGTCGTGAACAATCGTCACCCTCTTTATAACATTTGCCACTATGAATACGACGGTTATGCAGTGATGATAGATTCGATCGAAAACTATTATAATACCAGCATGAATTTGCTTAAATCTGATTATTGGAAGCAATTATTTATCAAAGAACAGCCAATCTTTACAAAGGTAAAGGATGAGCCGCCGACCAAATATATTAAAGGCTCATTTGTAAAAAATGCAATGATTGCCAATGGATGCTTGATTGGCGGGACGGTGGAAAATAGCATCGTTTCCCGTGGGGTGAAGATTGGCAAGGGAGCAGTTATTAAGAACTGCATTATTATGCAGAAGTGCCAAATTGAAGAAAATTGTTATTTAGATTCGGTAATTTTAGATAAAGATGTGAAAGTGGACGCTGGAACCCATTTAACCGGAACAACCGCTGCACCTTATGTGATTCGTAAGGGGACAAAGCAAGGAGCGTTGATGAACTCATGAAAGTATTATTTGCTGTTTCAGAATGCGGACCATTTGCAAAATCGGGGGGACTTGCTGATGTTGCCGGTTCGCTTCCAAAAGAATTGAGAAGTCTTGGAACAGATGTCAGGGTCATTCTCCCTAAATACGGAACCATTTCTGATGATTATAAGAATGAAATGAAGAAGCTCAAGGAATTCTCCGTTCCTGTCGGTTGGAGAAATCAATATTGCGGTATTGAGGAGCTTACGCATCAGGGAGTTACCTATTATTTTGTCGATAATGAATACTACTTTAAACGTGAACGGCTATACGGTTTTTTTGATGATGGAGAAAGATTTGCTTATTTTAATAGAGCGGTTTTAGAAGCACTAGCGGAGCTGGACTTTTTCCCAGATGTACTCCACTGCCACGACTGGCATACTGCCATGATTCCTTATCTATTAAGGACGGAATATTACAAGAGAAAAGGCTACGGTCTTATGCGGACGGTATTTACGATTCATAACCTGCAATTCCAAGGGGTTTTTCCAAAAGAGGTTCTTGGAGATTTGTTAGGGATGGATCATCAATCCTTCCACCCAAGCCATTTAGAGTTTTTCGGGAATATCAATTTTATGAAGGGAGCGCTAGTCGCTGCTGATAAAGTAACGACAGTGAGCCCGACCTATAAAGAGGAAATTCAGACTGAAGTTTACGGGGAAAAACTAGAGGGGCTATTACGGGAAAGAAATGAAGATATTGTGGGTATTTTAAATGGAATTGATGAGGACTTCTATAATCCAGCGGAAGACCCATTGATTTATCAACCCTTTACAGCTGATAATCAGCGAAATAAGCTAATTAATAAACGAGAAATTCAAAAACAGTTTGGGTTGCGGCAAAGTTCTAGAACTCCTTTATTAGTGATGATTTCCAGGCTCACAAAGCAAAAAGGGCTTGATTTAGTGAAATGCGTTCTTCGGGAAATATTGCAAGAGGATTTACAGGTGATCATTCTAGGTACCGGCGATTTTGAATATGAAGAACATTTAAGGCAGGCTGCCCGCATTTATCCGGAAAAGTTAAAGGTTCATACTGGTTTTAATGAGGAACTTGCTCATAAGCTATATGCAGCGGCAGATATGTTCTTAATGCCATCCTTATTTGAGCCATGCGGTCTCAGCCAGTTGATTGCGATGAAATACGGGGCGATCCCAATTGTTCGTGAGACAGGAGGCTTAAACGATACGGTAAGGGCCTGGAACGAATTTACTTGCGAAGGAAACGGCTTTTCCTTCCGAAACTTCAATGCCCATGAAATGCTCACGACCATTCAAAGAGCAATAGATTTTTACCATGATACCGATACCTGGGAATCGATTGTAAAACAAGCAATGGAGATGGATTATAGCTGGGTACAGTCCGCGTTTCGTTATAACCAGCTATATGCTGAGCTCATCTCAAGGAGTGAAACCCATGTTTTCTAGTACTGCCGAATTTAAGGGGAATTTTCTAAAAAGACTTGAAATGTTATCTGGGAGGAGCTTTTCGGAAAGCACGCCTAGAGACTGCTATCAAACTCTTGGCCAGATGATTCGTGAATTTGTCAGCCATGATTGGATTACAACCAATGAAAAATATCTAGCTGCAAAGGGAAAGCAGGTTTACTACCTTTCAATTGAATATTTATTAGGGAAACTATTAAGACAAAATTTAATCAACCTCGGCGTTGAAGAAACGGTGCAGGCCGGTCTTCAGGAACTCGGGATTGATTTGGGGGAGCTTGAGGAAATAGAAGCAGATGCAGGCTTAGGAAACGGCGGCTTAGGAAGACTGGCCGCCTGTTTTTTAGATTCACTTGCTTCACTGAATCTACCAGGACACGGACACGGCATTCGTTATAAGCATGGCTTATTTGAGCAGAAAATTGTCGATGGCTATCAAGTCGAACTCCCTGAGCAATGGCTGCGGAGCGGCAATGTTTGGGAGATTCGCAAGGCGGACTGTGCGGTGAAAATTCCGTTTTGGGGCAAGGTTGAAGCAAAGCAGGAAAACGGCCGACTCGTCTTTCATCATCTGAACGCAGAGACGGTTACCGCTGTCCCCCACGACATGCCAGTACTCGGGTTTCAAGCAAAAACCGTTAATACATTAAGACTTTGGAACGCGGAGCCATCACAGTTTCCATTTCATGAGGATATCTTAAAATATAAGCGGGAAACAGAAGCGATTTCTGAGTTTTTATATCCGGATGATACCCATGATGAAGGGAAGATTTTAAGGCTAAAGCAGCAGTATTTTTTAGTGTCGGCAAGCATTCAATCCATCTTAAAAAGCTACCGTAAAAAGCACAGCAGCCTGAATTCGCTCCATGAACATGTTTGTATTCACATCAATGATACCCACCCTGTCCTTGCGATTCCAGAGCTGATGAGGATCCTCATCGATGAGGAGGGATTTGAATGGGAACAGGCCTGGGAGATTACCACGCATACGATTTCCTATACGAATCATACAACCTTATCAGAGGCATTAGAAAAATGGCCGATTCGCATTTTCCGACCGTTATTGCCGCGAATTTATATGATTGTCGAAGAAATTAATGAGCGGTTCTGTCAACAGCTATGGGAACAGACTCCAGGCGATTGGGAGCGGATTGCGAGACTAGCGATTCTTGCTGATGATTATGTCAAAATGGCTCATTTGGCTATTGTCGGAAGCTTTAGTGTCAATGGAGTTGCAAAGCTGCATACAGATATTTTAAAGAAACGGGAGATGAAACCTTTTTATCAGCTGTATCCCGAGAAATTTAATAATAAAACCAATGGGATTGCTTACCGGCGCTGGCTGTTAAAAGCAAATCCGAAATTATCCTCCCTTATTACGGAAACGATTGGACCTGACTGGACTTCTTCAGCAACTGACTTGAAAGAGCTCCTGAATTATCAAAATGACGCCGTGTTTTTGGAAAAGCTGTTAAAAGTAAAAAAGGAAAATAAGCAAACCCTGGCTAAGATCATCTTTGATAAGACTGGTACAGCTGTGGACACTGGTGCGATTTTTGATGTACAGGTGAAACGGCTCCATGCTTATAAACGCCAGCTCCTAAATGTTTTGCACATTATGCACCTATATAACCGGATAAAGGAAGATTCAAGTTTTTCGCTCGTCCCAAGGGTGTTTATTTTTGGAGCCAAAGCTTCACCCGGTTATTATTACGCCAAAAAAATAATCAAATTAATCAATACCGTAGCTGAAAAAATAAATAATGATCAAGTAGTGGCCGACAAACTAAAAGTAATTTTCCTTGAGAATTATCGTGTCTCACTTGCTGAAAAAATCTTTCCAGCAGCCGATGTGAGTGAGCAGATTTCCACGGCTAGTAAGGAAGCATCGGGGACAGGAAACATGAAATTTATGATTAATGGTGCCCTGACGGCAGGAACATTAGATGGCGCGAATATTGAGATTCGTGAGTTGGTTGGGGATGCTAATATTTTTACCTTCGGGTTAACGGCAGAGGAAGTTCTTCACTATTATCAACATGGGGGGTATCAATCGGTTGAATACTATCATCATGATTATCGGATCCGTCATGCTGTTGACCAGCTAGTGAACGGATTTTTCCCAGGGGTGAATAATGAATTTGAACCAATCTTTGATTCACTTTTGGAGGAGAATGATCAATATTTTGTCCTAAAGGATTTTGCCTCCTATGCAGACATTCAGGAGAAAATTGGAGAAACATATAAAAATCAGAACGTATGGCAGCAAAAGTCGTTGGTGAATATTGCTAACGCCGGTTATTTCTCAAGTGACCGCACAATTCAGGAATATGCGGATGATATATGGGGAATAAAACCCTTATAAGAAAAGGCTCCTGCCACGTGGCAGAAGCCTTTTATTTCAATCATTTCCTTTAATAACTTACCGCATTAATTCGTTATAATATTATTAGTATACATTCTATTCAACAGGTCCAATTGCAGGGGCAATCAATAAAATTGATATTTAGATTCTGACAAAAATAAAAAATTGTCGAGAAAAATACCCTTTCTCAACAATCTGAAAAGGCTCCTGCGACATGGCAGAAGCCTTTTCTTATGATACAAAGTGTCCGATGAAAATTCCAATTGCGAGTAAAAATCCAAAGATCGTATTGGTTTGCGCTGTTGCTTTCATCGCTGGTGCCATTTGAATTGGTAAGCTGTTTCCAATAAAACCTTTTGTCGCTTTAATTGCTTTGGGTGCACTTAGGATCACGATGGCTGTCCAAACGGGTATCACACCGCTGATAATAAGGGCAAGAACCCATAAATAAGAGATAATGAACATCAAGGCTAGTAAGTTAATTGCCTTCTTTTTTCCTAATAAAATAGCTACTGTTTTCCGGCCATTTTCTTTGTCACCATCGAGGTCACGGATATTATTGGACAACATAATCATGCCAACCAAAATCATACTCGGAACCGATACAAGAATACTTGAGCGCTCCACTGTCCCTGTTTGTATGAAGAATGAAATTAAGATAATCAGCATTCCCATAAAGAAGCCGGAAAAAATTTCCCCAAATGGTGTATAGGCTATCGGAAATGGTCCGCCGGTGTAAAAATAGCCAACAGCCATACAAACAAGACCAACAATGGCTAGCCACCAGCTGCTGTTTGCACAAATATAAATCCCTAATAATAAGGCGATACCGTAAAAACCAAAAGCAAGATTGATGACTGTCTTTGGCTTGATTCCATCACGGACAATGGTCCCGCCAATCCCGACTGAGTGTTCAGTGTCCAGACCGCGTTTGAAATCGAAGTATTCATTAAACATATTGGTTGCTGCTTGAATTAATAAACTGGCGATCAGCATCGCAAGAAAAAGCCCGAAATGAATTTTGCCGTTCCGAAGAGCTAATGCGGTACCAAGTAATACTGGTACGAAGGCAGCGGTTAACGTGTGGGGCCTCGTCATTTGCCACCAAACTTGAACACCGCGGTTTGACTCAACAGCAGGTTTCGAACTTTGCTGTAAATTTGGCTGCATATTGTTCTCTCCCTTTAAAAAATTTTCTATATAATATTTCATTTTAATAGGATAAAGGTCATTTCCCAACCCTTAGTGTATGGAATTCCCGTAAGAGTGTCAATTGATTTTTGCTATCAAAATTAGAAGATAATACCTGCCTGATTATTATTGAATGGTTCGAGGGAAAATAATCATAATGAAAATACTGAAAAGTTCATTTACCGCCACAAGGTGAAGATTTGATATATAATAAGGATAGATAGTGACAACTATTATTGACTTCATTACAATAAAGGTAGTAACTTAAAATAAGTAATAAAATGAATGGATAACAGTCATTTCGGCTGTTTTGGAGGGATTTGTTTGGTTACCATTCAAGAAACAGAAATAAACGAAAGAGGTCCTTTGGCTGTTAAGCGTGCGAAAGAACTAAGCAAGCCTATTTTGGTAAGTGAAGTTCATAAAATTGACACGGTTAATCCTTTGGCCTTTTTTAAGGCAGGAAAAGAACGCTTTTGTGGGGAACGTTTTTTTTGGAAAGACCCAACAGATGAAATTGTCCTTGTTGGACTTGGAATTTCTAAACAAATTCAGTCGGATCAGGTTACTGACCGCTTTTTTCATGTTGAAAAAGAGTGGGAGAAATTTTTAAAGGATAGTCTCATTTATAATACATATACTGAAATCGCTGTTGGTCCTGTCATGTTTGGTGGATTTTCCTTTGATCCATTAAAAGAAAAAACAGAGCTCTGGTCCAAATATGCCGATTCTTTGTTCCATATACCAAAATATTTATTGAGTATTATTAAAGGCCAGGCTTATTTAACAACCAATACCATCTGTACCCCCCATGATGATCTATCCTTATTTAGTAAGATAATCGAGGAGAGAAATCTGATTCTGCATTCTTTAACCACTAATTATCGGGCAAAGTCGACGTCTCTTATAAGGACCAATGAAATTATGCCGGAAAAATGGAAAGAGTCTGTTGATGGGGTTGTGAAAGAATTAACAAACGGCACCTTAAAGAAAGTAGTCCTTGCCAGAGAGCTCCGGCTCATTTTTGACGGTCAAATTGAGGCAGAGAATGTACTTGATCGTTTATTCTCACAGCAGCAAGAAAGCTTTATCTTTGCCTTTGAATCAAATGGCGATTGTTTTATTGGGGCTTCTCCAGAGAGACTTGTTAAAAAGCAGGGGAATGAAATTTTTTCTACTTGTCTTGCCGGTTCTATTTCCCGTGGGGAAACGGAACAGGAGGATAGGCTTTTAGGGGAGAAATTATTAACGGACCAGAAGAACCTTATTGAACATCAGTATGTAGTAGAAATGATTAAGGAAGCATTAGAAGAATCATGTCATGAAATGATCCTGCCCGATAAGCCGCAGCTTATGAAAATTAGGGATATTCAGCATCTTTATACACCAGTCATCGGAAAATGCCATAAAGATACTTCACTAATGTTATTGGTGGAAAGGCTCCATCCGACACCAGCTCTCGGTGGGCTTCCGAAGGATGCAGCCGTGGAAAAAATTCGCCAGGTTGAAGTGCTTGACCGTGGTTTTTATGCTGCACCATTAGGATGGGCTGATTATCGTCGCAATGGTGAATTTGCTGTATCTATCCGTTCCGGGCTCTTGCAGGGTGAGGAGGCATCATTGTTTGCCGGTTGTGGTGTCGTTGCCGATTCGGAAGCAGAAAGCGAATATTTAGAGACGAGTTTGAAGTTTACACCAATGCTTCGAGCTCTTGGAGGAAAATAATATGAGTCATCAAGAATCCTTAACAGCTTATATTGCTGCCTTTGTGGCAGAGCTTTATTCTTCAGGAATAACCGATGTTGTCGTCAGCCCTGGTTCGAGGTCTACTCCGATGGCAATGGTGATGGCCGAACATCCTGAATTAAAGGTCCATATTCATGTGGACGAACGTTCGGCTGCTTTTTTTGCCTTAGGAATTGCCAAGGCGACAAACAGGCCAGCTGCCATTCTTTGTACATCAGGTACAGCTGCAGCGAACTATTTTCCGGCGATTGTCGAGGCACATTCCTCCCGGGTCCCGCTTGTGGTTTTGACGGCAGACCGGCCCCATGAACTTAGAGAAGTTGGCGCACCCCAGGCAATTAACCAAATCCATTTATATGGGCAGCATGTGAAATGGTTTGCCGAAATGGCTTTACCGGAGAAAAATAGGGATATAATCCGTTATGCCCGGACCGTTTGTGCACGGGCAGCAGCCATGGCAGCCCAGGCTCCCGCAGGACCTGTCCATTTGAATTTTCCATTCCGCGAACCGCTGATTCCGAAGCTGGATGAGGAGCTTTTTCAGCTGGAGGAACGGCCAAATGGATATGTAAAGGTTCAAAACGGAGACTTAACGTTAGAGGATAACCATTTTCAAGACATTGCTGAGAAGCTAAAAGGGAAAGAAAGGGGAATTATCGTTTGTGGTAACTCGGCCGATCATCGATTCGCTGAAGCCGTAACTCGGCTTTCCGAGGCGTTAAACTTTCCGATTTTAGCGGATCCGTTGTCACAACTTCGAAGCGGCAGCCACAGTCAGGATAATATAATTGAAACCTATGATACTTTTTTAAGAAATGAAGACGCGAAAACCTTTCTAAAGCCGGAGGTTGTTTTACGTTTCGGGGCGATGCCCATTTCAAAAGCATTATCGATTTTCTTAAAGGAAAATTACGGGGCAGAGCAATTTGTTATTGATGGCGGCGGCGGCTGGCGTGACCCGGCAGCTTTATCCACAGAAATGATCTTTTGCAATGAAACAATCTTTTGCGAACAGCTGTTAAGCTTTCTCGATACCAAATCTCCATCCGGATTTTTGCATGATTGGCAAAGCGTCAACGTGCTTACAAAAGAAAATATGTCTCTTGTTAAAGACTTAACTGAATTAAGTGAAGGTAAATTGTTCTATCAATTGGCGGATTTGCTTCCAGATGGAGCAACCATGTTTGTAGGAAATAGTATGCCAATCCGCGATTTGGATAGTTTTTTCCTCAATAATGATAAATCAATTAAGCTCATGGCAAACAGGGGGGCCAATGGAATAGATGGTACGGTTTCAACCGCCCTAGGAGCTGCTTTATATTCGAAATCCTTATATCTGGTTCTCGGAGACCTAACTTTCTTCCATGATTTAAATGGTCTTATTGCAGCTAAGCTCTACAATATTGATATTCATATCATTCTTGTAAACAATAATGGCGGCGGAATTTTCTCTTTTCTGCCACAATCTGAACACCCTAAAAACTTTGAGCTTTTGTTTGGTACACCGCTAAATCTTGAATTTGAACACGCTGTTCGGATGTTTAACGGGAAGTTTACAAAAATTAAAGACTGGGACCACTTAGACATGGAAATGAAAAACACGATTGAAAATAGTGGAATCCATGTTTTCGAGATTGTGACAAATAGAGATAGTAATCGAGACGAGCACCGCGAATTTTGGCGCTCAGTTTCCCAGGAAATATCAAATTTTGTCAATGGGGCACAGTAATGAATGTGGTTATTGACGAGATCCGCTATCATGTCGAAGTTTGCGGAGGAGGTTTTCCGCTTTTACTGCTGCATGGATTTACTGGTGACGCATCCACATGGACATCATTTTGTCATGACTGGGGTCAGCACTCGAAATTAATTGTCCCTGATATTATCGGACATGGAAAAACGGAGTCGCCCGAAAAGCTTGACCGTTATCAAATTGAATCCACTGCAAATGACTTAAATAGGATACTTGATGTTTTAGGTGTGAATCAAGTGGATTTGCTAGGTTACTCGATGGGGGGCAGGCTTGCCCTAACCTTTGCCATTTTGTTTCCCGACAGGGTGCGGAAATTAGTGTTAGAAAGTGCTTCTCCCGGCCTCTTGACAGAGGAAGAGAGAGTATCTCGTCGTATGAAAGATGCCGAATTAGCAAAGTGTATTAGAGAAAATGGCATTAATCCGTTTGTTGATTATTGGGAAGAGATTCCCCTATTTTCAACGATGAAGCGGCTTTCAAAGGACATTAATGAATCAATAAGAGCCCAGCGGTTGAACAATTCTCCTGTGGGACTTGCCAATAGTTTACTTGGTATGGGAACCGGCTCCCAGCCTTCCTGGTGGGGACCTCCTTTAAAGCAACTGGAATGTGAGATATTATTGGTGACAGGCGCAGAAGATGAAAAGTTCTGCAGAATTGCTGAAGAAATGCTGAAGGATCTAAAAAATGGCACGTGGATTGCTGTTGAAAACAGCGGTCATGCAATTCATGTGGAAGAACGGGAAAAGTTTGGTACAATAGTAAGTGGATTTTTACATAAATAAAGGAGGTTTTTATTTTGACAGTAGAATGGGTTGCAGGACGCAAGTATGATGAAATTTTATATGAAACGTATAATGGAATCGCAAAAATCACGATAAACCGCCCGCATGTACATAATGCTTTTACACCGAAAACGGTTATGGAATTGATTGATGCTTTTGCTTATGCACGCGATGATTCCAATGTTGGGGTTATTGTGTTAACTGGTGCTGGAGAAAAGGCATTTTGCTCCGGCGGCGACCAAAAGGTAAGAGGACATGGCGGTTATGTTGGCGAGGATCAGATCCCGCGTCTAAATGTTCTCGATCTGCAGCGCTTAATTCGAGTTATTCCAAAGCCGGTAATTGCCATGGTTAAGGGATATGCAATTGGCGGCGGCCACGTTCTTCATATCGTTTGTGATTTAACGATTGCCGCGGATAATGCTGTTTTTGGACAAACAGGACCTAATGTGGGCAGCTTTGATGCAGGGTATGGCTCAGGTTACCTGGCAAGAATTGTCGGCCATAAAAAGGCACGTGAAATTTGGTTCCTATGCCGCCAATACAATGCACAGGAAGCACTTGATATGGGCTTAATTAACACGGTTGTTCCTCTTGAGCAAGTAGAAGAGGAAACGATTAAATGGTGTGAAGAAATCCTTGAGAAAAGTCCAACAGCGCTTCGTTTCTTGAAAGCAGCGATGAATGCTGATACAGACGGCTTAGCAGGGCTGCAACAATTTGCCGGTGACGCGACATTACTTTACTATACAACAGATGAAGCCAAAGAAGGCCGTGATTCCTTTAAGGAAAAGCGCAAGCCAGATTTCGGCCAATTCCCGCGTTTTCCTTGATTTTAAGCTTTTACAACAGCTTGATGGTATCCATCAGGCTGTTTTTATATAAAAGAGAAGGTGCCAAAATGCAAAACGAAACAATGCCGAATTTTTTAAAGAATAGAGCTTTTCTTACCCCTGAAAGAACAGCTGTTTACTTTAAGGAACAAACATTAACATTTAGGGAACTTTATTATCGCTCTCATGAAACAGCAGGCCAAATCCAGGCCTTTGGTGTACAACAGGACCAGTATGTGGGCGTATTATTGAAAAATCATCTTGATACCGTGGTAATTTTGTTTGCCCTCCAGCTATTAGGGGTCAAAGCGGTCATCTTGAACAATCGTTTAACCCCAGCAGAATTAGTTTGGCAATTGAAAGATTCAAAAGCGGCCTTCTTGATTCTTGAAGATTCTTTTGCTGAAATCGAACAAGAAATTAACCAACAAACCGCCAGCTTGAAAACCATTACGAAAGAGCGACTTTTTCTAATGGAAGCAGCAGTGCCAGCTATTAAAGAAGAAATTTGCCTTTCGCAAATCTGTACCATCATGTATACATCAGGCACGACCGGAAACCCAAAGGGTGTCATGCAAACATTTGGCAACCACTGGTGGAGTTCGGTAGGCTCAGCACTAAATTTAGGCTATAACGAAGGCGATAGCTGGCTTTGTTCCGTTCCACTTTTCCATATTAGCGGGTTCTCGATTCTCATGCGCAGTGTTATCTATGGTATGCCGATTGTCCTCCATGAACGCTTTGATGTGGAACAGACGATTGCGGATATTTCCGGGAAAAAGGTTACGATCATGTCAGTTGTTGGAACAATGCTTTCACGGATAGTTGAAAAGCTTGAAGACAGGAGGCTTCCAGAGCATTTCCGCTGTATGCTATTAGGAGGTGGCCCCGCACCATTACCATTATTACAAGCATGTGTGAAGAAAGATATTCCTGTCTTTCAATCGTATGGAATGACGGAGTCTTCCTCGCAAATCGTGACACTTTCTCCAGAATACAGCCTAAAAAAGCTGGGTTCCGCTGGGAAGCCTTTGTTCCCGGCACAGCTCAAAATTGTCGATGATAACGGCTTACCGGCAGAAGCTGGTGAAGCTGGTGAAATCATCGTAAAAGGACCAAATGTTACACCAGGGTATTTAAATCGTCAGGAAGCAACGGAAGAAAAGTTCCATGCTGGCTGGTTTTCCACCGGAGATATTGGCTATTTAGATAAGGAAGGGTTTTTGTATGTCCTCGACCGCCGTTCTGATTTAATCATTTCCGGTGGAGAAAACATCTACCCAGCAGAAATCGAAGCAACGCTGCTAGCCCATCCTGGAGTTGCCGAGGCTGGGGTGACAGGTATTAATGATGCGAAATGGGGGCAAGTGCCGATTGCCTTTATCGTAAAAAACAATACGGTTTCCGAGGATGAGCTTCGACAATTTTGCCTAGAGAGAATTGCGAAGTATAAGGTTCCGAAGGCATTTTACTTTATTGAAGAGCTTCCTAGAAATGCGGCGAAAAAACTGTTGCGAAGACAACTCCGGGATTGGGTGGCTAATAAATGAAGATTGCCTCAGTTGAAATTTATGTGATTCAAATGCCCTTAAAGTCCCCATTTCTAACGCATTTAGGCGCCGTTAAAGACCGCGTGGGCATCATTGTAAAGGTAACCAACAATGATGGTATTTCAGGATTTGGCGAAGGTGTGGCCTTTTCTACGCCATGGTATACCGAAGAAACGGTGGAAACTAGTTTACATATGTTAAAGGATATTTTGATTCCCTTGCTGCAAAAACATCCAATTACTCGTCCTGAAGAGGCTTCACATCTTTTCAGTTCGATAAGGAGAAACAATATGGCAAAGGCAGCCTTAGAAACGGCCCTGTGGGATTTGGATGCGAAGAGCCACTCAGAGCCTCTTTCTAAAATGATTGGCGGAACACGCGAGATTATTGCTTCTGGCGTCGTAGTTGCAACTGATTCAACAGCAAAGGCACTAGAGCAAATTGAACAATATCTCGAAGAGAGGTATCAGCGGATCAAAGTGAAAATTAATCCAAATCAGGATTACTCATTTCTTGCAGAAATTCGCCGCCATTATCCGGACTTGCCGCTTATGGCAGATGCAAATTCAGCCTATACATTAAATGACATTGACCGTTTAAAGGCTCTCGATGAATTTAACTTGATGATGATCGAGCAGCCGCTGGCACATGACGATATTATCGAACACGCTGTGCTGCAAAAGGAAATCCGCACTCCCATTTGCTTGGATGAAAGTATCGTCAGCTTTGATGATGCTAGAAAAGCAATTGAATTCGGGAGCTGTAAGGTGATTAATGTTAAAGTTGGCCGGGTTGGCGGCTTGTATGAAGCCAAACGAATACATGATTTTTGCTTTGAAAGGGGAATTCCCGTCTGGTGCGGCGGGATGATTGAATTTGGCATTTCCCGTGCACATAATATTGCGCTCGCCTCACTTCCTGGATTCTCCATTCCAGGTGATATATCCGCCTCCAGCCGGTTTTGGGAAGAAGACATCATCGCCCCAGAAGTAACCGTTGAAAATGGCTACATTACCGTACCAAAGGCTCCTGGTATCGGGTTTGAAATAAATGAAAAAAGACTTCAAGAAATACTATTAACCAAGAAATCATTTGTTTTTTAAAAAAGGCTGTGTTAAAGCACATTGTTGATTTTGAGCACAATGTTGATTGGAGTGGAAGGCGCGAGACTCCTGCGGGAGCAGCGGGACAGGTGAGACCCCGCAGGCGCTTTAGCGCCGAGGAGGCTCACCGCCCGCCCCGCGAACCGCTCGCGCCTGGAACGGAAATCAACATTCACTACTTTTAACAGGGCCTTAAAAAAAGAACCAGGCGAAAAAAGATGCCTGGTTCTTCAATCATTATAGATCACTTGCTTCAAAGGTTTTACAGTCGGTTTCTTTAGTCGAATCAGCCGTTTCACCGGTATGGCTGACAACGTAGATTTTATCGGCACTGCATTTATTGCCTTTTGCCCAAAACGTGCAGTTATTCACTTCACATAATACATCTTGTGCCATTCGTATCACTCCTTAAATTTTCTGCAATACAGTGATAGCATTTGCTGAAGTCGATAACAGCATGCCCGAAAACGAAAGGAAATAGATGCGAGAATTGGCAAAGAGACCAAAATCTTTCTAGTTTAATTATTTAATGCTGTATTTAAGGTCTCAAGATTATTTTTCATTAAGGAAAAATAAGTTTCCTTATTTTTAATGTCATCTTTGGATAAAACAGCGAGATTATGAATCGGCAATGCTTTTGCACCAATTTCTTTTTGAACGACCTTGCCCAGTTTAGATTGCACGTTTTGTTCGAAAAGAATATAGTGTAAGCCCTCATGGTCGGCGACAGAAATAATTTTTTCTAGTTCCTTTTGTGTCGGTTCATTTGTCGTCGAAAGCCCTGAAATACTTATTTGTTCAATCCCGTAACGATGTTCCCAATAGCCAAACGCTGCATGGGTGACAATGATTTTTTTATGCTTCGCATTCGTAATGGTTTGCTCATACTGAGCGTTTAGATTTTCTAATTCTAAGGCAAGCTTTTGATAATTTTCAGTGAAAAGTTCTTTGTTTTGCGGCATTTTTTTAACTAATTGATCATGAATAACCGTAGCCATCTCCTTTGAATAAAGCGGATCAAGCCATACATGCGGGTTTACATCCCCATGGTGATGGTCATCATGCCCATCTTCATCTTCTTCATCTGCATGAACATCTTTTGGCAGCTGCAGCTTATCGGCAACAGGCACTAAGGTAACATTTTCGTTTTTCAACGTTCCTTTTGCTTTTTCCACAAAGCCTTCAAGTCCGAGCCCAATGTAGAAAAATAAGTCTGAATCTGCTAAGTTCATCATATCTTTTTGAGATGGTTCAAAGGTATGTTCATCGGCACCTGGAGGGTAGATCGTTTTTACATCAACATATTTGCCGCCAATCCGTTCTGTAAAGTACTGGAGAGGGAAGACTGTTGTATAGATCGTTAACTGGTCCTTCTTTGTATGTGTCTGGTCTTTATTATTTGAACAGGCGGATAATATCAGACTCAATGGTAAAAAAATAGAAAGAATAAGAATAATTTTTTTCATAAAGGCTCCTTCATGTTGTTAAATCGGTATTATTACGATTTAATGCCGAAAAATTTTTAAAAAAATAAATGTATAATACGGAACGATTCCGATTTCCCTATGTATCTTACAAAAAAAATGGGCAAAATGCAAGTATAAAATTTGAAAAAAACATGGTCTTTTATGTATGCTGAAAAAGAAAGGTGGAATTTAAATGAACAACTCATCTATTTTGAACGAAATTCTCGAACATAATAAAAATTTCGTAGAGAATCGTGAATATGAGAAGTATGAAACAACGAAATTTCCTAATAAGCGGATGGTTATCCTTACTTGTATGGATACACGATTATTGGAATTATTGCCGAAGGCCTTAAACCTGGGAAATGGTGATGCCAAGCTGATTAAAAATGCTGGAGCGCTTGTTTCACACCCTTTTGGAAGTATTATGCGGAGTATTTTGATTGCGATATATCAATTGAAGGCAGAGGAAGTTTTAGTTATTGCTCATTATGATTGTGGAATGAGCGGCTTAAAAGCAGAGCCCGTGATTGAGAGTATGAAAGAACGAGGAATTTCCGAAGAAACGATTGATACGCTAGATTATTCTGGTATCGACATTAAACAGTGGCTTCATGGATTTGATAATGTGACAGAGAGTGTAGAGCATAGCGTTAACATTATTAAGCATCATCCGTTAATGCCGAATGGTGTTCCGGTACATGGATTGGTCATTGACCCTAAAACAGGAAAGCTTGATCTCATTGTTGATGGTTATCAGGCGTAGGCTTTTTCTCTGGAACCGGGTCTAAACCACCTGGATGAAAAGGATGGCATTTTGCTATCCTCTTAATGGTAAGCCAGCCGCCCTTTAAAGCACCAAAGCGCTGAACTGCTTCTAAGCCATAATGCGAACAAGTAGGATAAAATCGGCATGTTGGTGGTTTTAAGGGTGAAATGACGACCTGATAAAAACGAATAATGGATAGAAAGCCTTTTTTCAACATCGAATGATCTCCTTCTTTCTGATTACTTACAAGATAACATAAAAAATATTTTTCGGCTAAATTTTTAAATTTGATTAAGTAGATGAAAAAACTCGGAATTTATAGTATGATAGGGAATAGATGATAAAAGGAGTGATATTCATGCCTTCAGTTGAAAGTTTTGATTTAGATCATAATGCCGTGAAAGCCCCTTATGTAAGACATTGCGGTGTCCATAAGGTAGGAAGTGATGGCGTTGTTAATAAATATGATATTCGTTTTTGCCAGCCAAATAAACAGGCAATGAAGCCTGATGTGATTCATACACTTGAGCACCTGCTTGCCTTTAATCTGCGCAACCATTCCGAGAAGTATGACCACTTTGATATTATTGATATCTCGCCGATGGGCTGCCAGACTGGGTATTACCTAGTAGTCAGCGGTGAGCCGACTGTGGAGGAAATTATTGATCTTCTTGAGGATACAATGAAGGATGCAGTTGAAATTACCGAAATTCCAGCGGCAAATGAGCGCCAATGCGGCCAAGCAAAGCTCCATGATTTAGAAGGTGCGAAACGATTAATGCGTTTCTGGCTTGAGCAAAGCAAAGACGATTTAAAACAAGTATTTGCCTAATAATATGAAAAATTCCTATTCGCTAAGAATAGGAATTTTTTTACGCCTTCTTTTGGTCTTGGTCTTGTTCCGTCAACTCTTGGTCGACATATGGGTTATTTTCTAATGGATCAACTGTATGTTTATACGTATAGGCTTTTGAAGTGGTAATAACCGCGAGAAGCAAAACGACAATGATAATAATAATACTAACTACTAATATCGCATACAACATTTTCTAGTGCCCCCTTTACCACTACATTGTAACATGAAAAACTCATATATTAAGTACAAAAGGCATAAAAAAGGAAGCTGTTTTTAAGCTTCCTCTGAATTTGGTATGTAAAATCAATGAATATTTCTAGGATAGTAAGTATTCGTGCGTTGTTGACCGTACTCTTCTTTGGCGAATTTCCCTTTTAAGCTCTCAATTAGGTATAAACCCATTAAGTCATAAAGTTCTTGTTTATCCATTTCTTGAATTAAGGCAATCAGGTCTTCTTGCGACATCTCTTCTAAAAAGGCAAAGGCAAGCATATCAATATCCTCTTCATCGCCGGTAAGCTTGTTCCGGTACATTTCATATAATTCATCGACTAATTTCAATTGCAGAACCTCCTAAATTTTTACTCATACTTATTCCATTCCCTTAAAAAGATAAAATAATTCCTCCATTTCACATTGGGAATTAACTGAAAAATCTGTTTTATTGATTGTATTCTATTATAGCGTATTCATTTCTAAAAAATGAGTCGAATTTTGAAAAAGAATAAATTTTATCTGTTTGTGGATTAATAAAAAGAAAAGGGGATGACATAATGGCAGAGCAGAAGAAAACCTATTATATAGATGTTGGAACTGGGGGAATATTCCAAAGTGCCACAGGTTCGACTTGGAGCTATAAAATACAAGCAACTGATGAAGAAATTATCGAGCTTCGTAATTTGTTTAATCAAAACTATTCGACTGAGTGGAAAAACTTTTTCAGAGCACATATACCTTATCTTGAATATCACCATGACCGTTTAAACGATGCGTACGACAGTACGATTCAGCAGGTGTATGGCATGCTCCATAAGCTTGGTGATGATGAAGCCAAAAGCCATATTGAAAGTATGAATATATTGCCTTATGGAGATTAACGGCTAGAAGGAAAATCTAAATTATTTATGGGTTTTCCTTTTTTTCGTTTATAATTAGAGCATTAAAAATATGAGGCAGGTTTTGAAATGTTACAGTTTTTGGATGATAACGGGAACAAGGTGGAACTGTCATTTGCGCAAGTCGCATTTCAAGAGGAAGCAAAACATGTTTTGGTTATTTGCCAATTTGGAGAAGGATGGCTTTTAACCAATCATAAACAAAGAGGACTTGAGTTTCCTGGCGGCAAAAGGGAAGCTGGCGAGACCCTTGAGGAGGCCGCAAGACGTGAGACCTTTGAAGAGACCGGGGCTATTCTTGCTGACTTGAACTTTTTGGCGCAGTACAGAGTTCAAGACGAAAAGGGTCCCTTTGTAAAGTCTGTTTTTTGGGGGAAGGTTCAAAGGGTAGATGAAACAAGCAATTACTACGAAACAAATGGCCCGGTTACCATCAAAGGCGATATTTTACAATTGCGGTTCGGGGATGAATACAGCTTCATCATGAAGGACCGAGTCGTTGAGGAATGTATAGCCCACATTCAAATGCTGCAAAACGAAAAAGAATAGCAGGGAGCTCGCGCCAAACCGCTATTCTTTGATAAGTTTTTTTTCAAGAAGTTCAACGAGCTGGTACATAATCGTAGCGATAACAGCAATTACTAAAAGTGATAAGAACACGAGGGTAAAGTTAAAAACTTGAAAGCCATAAATAATCATGTACCCAAGGCCGCGGGATGATACAAGGAATTCTCCAACGATGACACCGACCCATGACAAGCCGACATTCACCTTTAAGGTTGAGATAATTGTTGGAAAACTTGCCGGCAAAATCGCTTCCTTAAAGCATTGAATGCGGGAGGCTCCAAACGTTCGGAGCACCTTTACATAATTGGGATCGACCTCTTTAAATGAGGTATAAACAACGATGGTGGTAATGATAACCGAGATAATCGCACCCATGGCAATGATTGAAGGGTACCCGGGAGTAAGCGCGACAATTAATATCGGACCAAGTGCTACCTTGGGCATGGCATTAAGGATTACCAGGTAGGGGTCAAGGATTTTTTGAAGCAGCGGCGACCACCAGAGAACAGCTGCTAAAATGGTGCCAAGTAATGTACCAAGAATAAAACCAACAATCGTTTCGGTCAGCGTTACACCGGTATGTGTCAGTAACGACCCGTCTTGTATTTTATTCAAAAATAAATGCCAGATTTTAGACGGCGAACTGAAAATCAGCGGGTCAATCCATTGCTTTTGACTCGATAGTTCCCAACTGGAGAAAAAGACGATAGAAATGACGGCTTGATAAAATCGCACCCGCCATCGCTCAATTTTTAACGATTGGATGTAATTTTTATGGAGGAGTTCTACCTTATTCTTCTGCTGATTCAAGGGACTCCAACTCCTTCCATATCGTTTGAAAGATACTAGGGTATGTTTCATGATTCCTTGCTTCAAACGGAGATATCTTCTTTAATTCCTCTGGCATGGTAAAGGTTTTATAAATTCTTCCCGGACTCGGTGAAAGCAAAAAGACACGATCGCTCATGGCAATGGCTTCCCCGATATCATGGGTAACGAGAATCGCCGTTTTGCCGAATTCAGTTAATATATTGGAGACTAGATCCTCTAGCTTTAGCTTTGTTTGATAATCGAGCGCGGAAAAGGGCTCATCGAGCATCAGTAGTTTTGGCTCTGTAGCTAGTGTCCGCACCAAAGCAACACGCTGCCTCATCCCGCCTGATAACTGCTTTGGCAGCTGTTTCTCCACTCCGGTCAAACCAATTTGCTTTAATAACCCGAGTGCTGCTGACTTGGTTTTTTCATTTAATTGCTTTGACAGCTTCAGACCTAATAAAATGTTCTCATCAATCGTTTTCCAAGGGAACAAATAATCCTGCTGCAGCATATAGCCTATGTCATTTTTGGCAGTCGAAATCGGTTTGTTTTCCAATAGAACAGTTCCAGTGGTCGGTTTTAGTAAGCTAGAAATGATGGAAAGCAGTGTCGTCTTCCCACAGCCACTTGGGCCGAGGATGGAGACGAATTCCCCTTCCTCAACCGTAAGTGATATATTGGAGAGGGCCGTGGCGGCGGTGTCTTTCGTAAAGTAAGTATGGTGAATATCCTGAACTGTTAAGAAGCTCATAAAAACGGCCTCCCTTCCTGTTTATTTTTTCATGACTTTTTCGGCAAAATCGGTATTGACGAGCGTTTTATAATCGACATCTTTCGGAAGCTCGCCCGCTTCATTCATAATATTTTTCAAGTTACTCCACTCTTCTCCATCTAAAATGGGGTCTGTTGCAAACGAGCCTTGACTCTTATAGCGCTCAACAACGGTTTTCATAATTTCAGGGTCTGTATCCGGGAAATACGTTTCAACTGCTTTGGCAATTTCTTCTGCGCTGTGAGATTCGACCCACTGTTGCGCCTTGTAAACAGCTCTAGTGAATTTTTCAATCGTTGCATTGTTTTTCTTCATAAAGCTTTCTTTTGCCATAAAGCAAGTATATGGAACATGGCCGGACTCTTTTCCAAAGGAAGCGACAATGTGTCCTTTTCCTTCTTTTTCAAAAATGCTCGCTGTTGGTTCAAATAATTGCACGAATTCACCCGTGCCCGAGGCAAAGGCATTGGCGATGTTGGCAAAGTCAATATTTTGGATTAGATTTAAATCTTGATGCGGGTCAATGCCATGCTTCTTTAATACGAATTCACCGACCATTTGCGGCATCCCGCCTTTGCGCTGACCAAGGAAGGTTTTGCCCTTTAATAAATCCCAGGAAAAATTATCGGTTTTATCCCGGGCAACGAGGAAAGTGCCGTCTGTTTGCGTCAGTTGAGCAAAATTGATAACAGGATCGTTTGCGCCCTGAGCGTATACATAAATGGAAGTTTCTGAACCAACGAGGGCAACATCTGCCCCTCCTGAGATCAATGCGGTCATTGTTTTGTCGCCGCCGGGAGTCGTCGTCAGTGTTACGTCTAAACCTTCCTCTTTAAAAAATCCTTTTGCGAGAGCAACATATTGCGGGGCATAAAAAATGGAGCGGGTGACTTCAGCAATCCGAACTTTTTCCAATTTCTTTGTTTTCGCATTGTCATTACTGTTGCAAGCAGCTAAGGAAAACATCAGAATAGCAATTAGAAGGAAGGAAAAACTGAACTTTACTGATTTTTTCATAAAAAAATGAACCTCCTTAAATCTGGGCTGATTAACTAAGATTATCGTATGAAGCAAAAAAAAATGTGTGAATGCCCAGTTCCACAAAATTTTTAAAAAGGGATCGATACAAGATGAACGATGGAAAAATTGTGGCTATTAACCGGTTTCCTTCCCCTAATCCCAAGGTAGAATTGATGGAAATCACCTATATTTCTAATGGATTGAAAGTGAAGGGGCTGCTCGCAGAACCTAAAGATGAAGAAGTATCCGATGGCTTTCTTTATTTAAGAGGCGGGATTAAAAATGTCGGGAAAGTCCGGCCGGCACGGATTGCCCAGTTTGCATCAGAAGGGTTTATTGTGTTTGCGCCGTATTATCGCGGCAATCAAGGCGGCGAAGGGAATGAGGATTTTGCCGGAGAGGACCGAGAAGATGCGTTTGCTGCCTTTTTACTATTAAAGTCTTTACCAAAAGTTCGTGATATTCATGTCTTTGGATTTTCACGCGGTGGCGTGATGGCATTGCTAACGGGGATTCAATTTCCCGAAGTGGCATCGATTGCCACCTGGGGCGGTGTTAGCGACATGAGCCTAACCTATAGGGAACGGAAAGATTTACGAAGAATGATGAAAAGAGTAATCGGTGGAACGCCTGACAAGTATCCGGAGCGATATCACGAAAGAACTCCACTATATGAGCTGGAAAAATTAGCAGCTCCAGTATTAATCATTCATGGCGCTCACGATGAAAATGTATCCGTCGAGCACGCCTATCGGCTGGAAAGAAGGCTTAGGGCATTGGACAAATCGGTCGAATGTTGGTATTTTGCAGAGTTTACGCATTATTTTCCACCTACTGTAAATCGAAAAGTCGTTGAAGATTTAGCAAAGTGGATGAAAAGTCAGCACAAAAGATGGTAATATAGAGTTAATATAAGCAGAGGAGCGGATTTTTTTATGGGTATGCCTCTTGAACTCAATACGATGATTGTAACGAAAGGAAGAGAGAAAAGGGTGGAGGAAAACCTCTTTGTCTTGGAAAAAGCAGGATACAGGCTTTATCCAATTGAAATTCCGATTGAGGTTAGAAAAACGATGGATAGTGATTCAAGTGGTACGGCGCTAATTAAGAAAGTCGAGTGGCAGAATAGCAGCACGACACTAACCTATCAACTAATTTCATTAAATTCAACGAATTAAGCAGGGGCTTTGAACCTGCTTTTTCTTTTGGTATACGATATAAAAATCTTTTGAATTTAAGCTAATATTTTTGTGTGTTTTTTCTAAATAGGCCGTTATTCTGATTAATTTGCTAAATTATAAGTGATTAATAGGAAATAGAGCTGGGGGATGAAGGATGAAAAAAATAGTCGTTTGCGGACTAAGTAATCGCGCCTTGGGAATGTTTATCGAACCAATCCTAACTGATTTTGCTCATGAAAATAAAATTGTCGGACTTCTAGATATAGACGAGCGACGAATTGAACTTTGTAAAGAAAGTTTTCCGGAATTGTGTTCAATTCCGTCCTATAATGGAGATCAATTTGATCAGATGATAAAGGAAACAAACGCTGACACAATCATCGTTACAAGCAGGGATGATACACATATTGACTATATTTTGCAAGGCCTTGAACAGGACTTAACCGTCATCACGGAGAAACCGATGGTAACAAATGCGAACGATGCCATGAGGGTGATGGAGGCAGAGAAACGTAGTGAAGGAAAAGTGATTGTGGCTTTCAATTATCGCTATGGTGCATTCCATCGAAAAATAAAAGAACTGATTTTAGAAGGTAAAATTGGCAGAATTACATCCGTCGATTTGAATTGGTATATTGATACGTATCATGGCGCCAGTTACTTCAAGAGGTGGAATCGAAACAGAGCGTATTCCGGTGGCTTGTCGATTCATAAATCTTCCCATCATTTCGACTTGGTCAATTGGTGGCTTGACCAGAAACCGGAAGAAGTCTTTGCATATGGGGCCTTAAATTACTATGGTAAAGATGGTGAATTTAACCCTAGCTTAGCAGACAATCGACATTGTAGTACATGTCATGAAAAATATAACTGTCAGTATTATATGCGGTGGTCAAACCGCAGAAATAATATCGCTGTTAAAGATGATCATATTAAAGCAGATAATATTGAAAAGTCTGCTGAAAATTATACAGATTACCGCCCGGATGCCTGTATCTTTGATCATGACATCGAAATTGAAGATACATATGCAGCAATTGTTAAATTCGATAAAGGTGCGCTGCTAAACTATTCCGTTAATTTTTCTGCTCCATATGAAGGCTATCGTCTTGCGATTAATGGAACTAAAGGGAGAATTGAAACAACCGAATACCATGAACCAAGCCGCATTTCGTTTCCATTCCCGGAACAAACGATTGAATATTATCCTTTATTCGGATCGAAAGAGACAATCCATGTCGTACAAAATGAAGGTTCACACGGGGGTGGAGACCCATTGTTGCAGGAAGATCTCTTCTTGGGCGTGGATCCTAACAGACCTTATCAAATTCTCGCAGGTGCAGAAGCCGGAGCCTACTCGATTGCAGTAGGAGAAGGTGTATGGCGGTCATGCAAAGAAAACAAGCCGTTTCGGATAAACGAGCTGCTTCGGTCCGCAAGTGAAATAAAATATTAATGAGTTCAATCCCTGTTTCTGATGAAGAAGCAGGGAATTTTTTTGAAAAAACCCCCAATTTCCTCATTAGGATTTTAGTATTTATAAAATGTAAATTACAGGATAATCATAGGTAATTTGGAATAACAAGGAAAAAACCGCTAAAAATATCAAACAATCACATAAAGATTTTATATTTTTAAAAGATTCCGTTTTTATATAATTACAGGTGAACTTTAACTTGCGGATAAAGGGGGAAGGAGCATAACGGGATATAAGATAAGGCGAAAATGGCGCCGCTATTTCATTGGATTGCATCATAAATTAAGGAGGAATTCGAATTGAGATTTATTAAGAATCTATCAATATTATCAATTGTTGTGCTCATGCTTAGCTCGCTTTTAAATGTAAGCGGTTTCGCTATTGAGGTTAGTGCGGAAACAAACATATTACCACCACAAAACCTCAAGGTACCTGCATTAGCCTCCGATGAAAACAGCATTACATTGGTCTGGGAGAAACCAGCGGACTATGAAAACATTGTTGACTACAATGTGTATATGGATGGCAAGAAAATTGGCAGCGCCAATAATCAAGCCATTTCCCCGGCAAAATCACATATTGACAAATTCTACGCAGATCCGAACAATAGCGGGCATGTGAAAGTTGTTATGCACAATTTCACTGCAACAGATCTAAAGCCTAAAACAAATTATCACTTTACAGTGAGAGCTGTTGACCGTAATGGGAATGAATCCATGGAGAGCAATTCTGTCAGTCAATCGACAACAGCCGTCCCAAAAGTATTCAATATAAAAGATTATGGTGCAATTGGCGATGGCAAAACATTGAATACCGAAGCGATTCAAAGAGCGATTGACGAAGTTACTCCTGGCGGAAAGGTGTTAATCCCAAATGGAGTCTTTAAGACAGGTGCGATCTGGCTGAAAAGCGATATGACACTTGAAGTTGCAGAAGGTGCTACCCTTCTTGGTTCTGAAAACGCTGATGACTACCCATATCATTATTTATTATATGACTATTCCACAGATGAGCGCTTCTATTCTCTCATCAATGCGCACACCTATGACTATGGCAGTCTTTCAAATATAAGGATTGTCGGAAAAGGAACGATTGACGGGAATGGCTGGAAACAGAATGGCACCGACCCGGATGGCTTTCCGCTTTCTCAAACTAGCAGCTCCACCACCGTCTATGAAAATGGTATTCTTGCAAAAGTCCAAGTTGAAAGAGCTGAAGAATTAGGTAGTGAGAAGCCATATCCAACGAGATCGAACCTGATTACTCTTCGAGGGGTTAACAATGTTTATTATAGTGGTTTTACGGCGCTAAACCCGTCCAATCATACTTTAGTTAATTTAAACAGCAACAATGTCACCGTAAATGGTGTAAAGCTATTAACTTATGATGTGAACAATGCAGACGGAATTGAATTTGCCCATGGCGATGGTCTCACTGTATTTAACAATGTCTTCGATACAGGGGACGATGCGATGAATTTTGCTGCAGGCTTAGGTGCTTCGAGCGAGCACGAAGACTCGACCAAAAATGCCTGGATTTTTAACAATTACTTTAGAGAAGGTCATGGGGCCGTTGTTACGGGAAGCCACACAGGTGCTTGGATTGAAAACATCTTAGCAGAAGATAATGTCCTCTACAAAACAGAGATTGGCCTTCGCTGCAAAACAAACCCGGATAATGGCGGCGGTGCCAGAAACATTGTTTTCAGGGACAATGCGATGAAGGATATTGCCAAAGAAGGGTTTATCTTTACTTCAGCCTACTCGGATGCAAATGCTGCGATTGAAGTGGAGCCTGCTGCAGTAAAGGGGCAATTTAAGGATATTGTAGTTAAAAATATTTCCGTAGATGGGACTGGAAAAGAAGCAATCAAAGTGGAAGGCGTGTCAGATCAGTTTCATGAAAATATCCATTTCGAAAATGTCTTATTTATGAATGCAAAGGCAACGAAGATCAATTATTTAAAAGATAGTTCATTTACTAATGTAAAATTTAACAATACAAAGAATCCATGGGCCATCACTAATTCTACTGGATTAACCTTCGAAGGTGATACAACGGCAACACCGGTTTCCATTGATGCAAGCAGTGCCCCTGTTTGGTCCAATGAAAGCAAACTGGAGGTAGTGAATACAGATGATGTATCCGTTACATTAAAATGGGCTGGAGCCCAGGATGCGACGGGCGTTAAGAGCTACAATATCTATGATGGGGAAACGCTTGTAGCAACGGTCAACGGATCTGCTCAAACGTTTAAAATAACAGGACTTTCTCCGGCATTAACCTATAAATTCAAAGTAGAAGCTGCTGATGCCACTGGAAATTGGACAAAAAATGGGCCAAGTTTACAAGTAAAAACAACCGGTTCAAAAGATGCAATCGCTCCTGCTGCACCTATTGGAGATAATATCCTCTCCCTTGGTACAGTATCTGGCAGTCTTGGGACTTCATGGGCCAAAATTAATTGGCTGCCAGGGGCGGACCAATACGGAATACAGCGATATGAAATCTATGTGAATAATCAACTGGCAGGAGCGGCTGATGGTAATGTAAATGCTTATACCGTTACCGGATTGAAGCCGGATACTAGCTATGTGATAAAAATAAAAGCAGTTGATGCAGCAGGTAATGGAACGATGTACGATACCGCTTTACAGCTGACTACAAAAGCAGTATATGACACTGGGGCGCCAAAATGGCCAGCGAAAAGTGAAGCTAAGGCACTAGCAATCACACAAACAAGTGTAAAATTAAGCTGGACCGCTGCAAATGATGATAAAGCGGTCATTGGCTATAGGATCTATCAGAACGGAAAACCATTGGAAGAGAAAGTTAAATTTACTCCAATCAATACTGAAAAGTCGGTTACAGGACCAAGTTATCGAGTAGAAGGCTTAGAACCTAATACAACCTATACATTTAAGATCGAGGCTGGTGATGCCGCCGGAAAATGGACTGGCACTGGCCCAAGCTTGACGATTACAACCAAAGGACCGCAAAATGATAAAAAGAAATAAGTAGTAGTTATTGAGCTTCCTAATTTTTGGGAGGCTCTTTTTTTGGGGGGAAAAAGGGACAATAAAAGACTGAAATATATAAAAATATTAAACACTTACCCAAAAATTTTGAATTCTTAATGTAAGCGTTTTCGATTACAATGAGAAAAGAAAGGAGGATCCATAATATGCGCTTACAAGAAAAACTAGAACTGAATGTTATCTCCCCTGAGCAAAGTAAACCAAGAAAAAAATTTAAAACTGAAAAGTGGATTCCTTACTTATTTATTTTACCTTCAACATTAATGATTGTTGCATTTCTTTTTTATCCGATCGGAACGGTTTTCTACTACAGTTTGCAAAACTACAATCTGGCTGCTCCTTTTTACGACAGTTTTGCCGGGTTTGATAACTTTATCAAAATCTTTACAGAGGATAAATTTTTTTTCCCAAGTCTGTTTACGACGCTTAAATGGGTCGTGTCACAGGTTGGTCTCCAGTTAATCTTTGGTATGATTGCTGCAATATTATTAAATAAGACATTTAAATTTAGAGGACTTGTCCGGGCAGCGGCATTTATTCCTTGGGCAATCTCAGGGGTGCTCGCATCCGTCATGTGGTCACTTATGTATAATGAACATATGGGCGTTATTAATGACCTGTTAATGAGACTCGGGATTATCCATGAAAACCAAGCATGGCTGGCCAATAGCAGTACAGCATTTATCTCCGTCGTTATTGCCGAATTATGGAGAGGGATTCCCTTCTTCGCCATCACACTGCTTGCTTCACTTCAAAGTATTCCTGAAGAACTTTATGAGGCGGCACGGGTTGATGGTGCAGGACGATGGAAGAGCTTCATTTTTGTCACGATTCCACAATTGAAAAACACGATTATTTTGACGACACTTTTGCGTGTTATCTGGGAATTTAACAATGTTGATTTGATCTTTAACTTAACAGGCGGCGGACCTGCAGGCAGTACAACAACTCTTACGATGTATATTGCCAAACAGGCCATTCACGGCAGTAATTTCGGTTATGGATCAGCACTTACTGTTATCTCATTTGGAATTCTATTAACCTTTGCGATTGTGTATTTGAAAATTACACGGTTTGAAAGAGAGGAGGGCTAACGTGAACGGGGCACAAAAAAGACTTGATAAATTATTTACCTTCAATATACCAATTTTAATCATGCTGATGTTTACTGTCTTCCCTCTTTATTGGACAATTAATACTGCCTTTAAACATGAGGGAGATATACTTAAACGACCACTGCAATATGTACCTGCATCTCCAACAATAGAAAATTTCGTTTCTGCTTGGACCAATGTCGGATTTGCTACGTACTTTAAAAATAGCTTAATTGTCGGTATTTGTACCGTAGTGATCGTGATTATCCTGTCAATTCTTTCTGGATATGCGTTAGCTAGATATCGTTTTAAAGGGAAGCGTGCATTCCTGCTTATGCTGCTTTGCACCCAGTTTATCCCAAGGTCGATGCTGATTATTCCGTTATTTATCGTATTTAAACACCTAGGCTTAATTAGTCATCCGCTTTCACTGATTCTCACTTATGCAGCAGTTGAGATTCCATTTACAACAGTTTTGATGAATGGCTTTATTTCAAATGTGCCTCGTGAGCTTGAAGAAGCAGCGATGATTGATGGCTGCAATCGTCTGCAGGCACTGCGTTACGTCATTTTTCCATTGCTAGTTCCAGGAATTGTCGCAACAGCGGTATTTACCTTCATTTATACTTGGAATGAGTTTTTACTCGCATTAATGCTGACCAACCAGCAGGGACGTTTTACCCTTCCAGTTGGATTAAGTTATATGATGGGTGAGTTCAATATTAACTACGGTGCTTTAGCAGCGGGAAGTGTAATCGCTTTAATTCCTGCCGTCATCCTATTCTCTTATGCCCAAAAGCATTTAGTTAACGGCTTAGGCGGAGCAGTAAAAGGATAATAGGCAGTTTATTAAAAAATATAAAAAAAAGATACAGGGGGAGTTAATTTGTATAAGAAGTTACTTAAAACAGTCGCTGCTACCTCAATGGCTGCTTCATTACTACTAGCCGGCTGTAGTAAAGACACAAAAGATGCAAATGCTGGTGTTAAGGAAAAGAAAGAAGATCCAAACGAAAAGGTAACATTAACCTTTTGGGATGAAAATGCTGGTCCACAACGGACGCCTATTTGGGAAGAATTAATTAAACGCTTCCATGATAAAAATCCGAATATTACGGTTGAATATGTGGGATTGCCGAAGGATTCTGCAAAACAAAAGTATGATGCCGCAATCGCAGCAAATGACACTCCAGACGTTGCAAGTGTGCAGACAAGCTGGCTGCCTGAGTTTTCTTTACGTGAGGCATTGCTGCCACTTGACTCCTATTTTGATAAATGGGAAGACAAGGAAAAAATTAATCAAGGTTCGTTAGACTTTAATAAGAAAATCGTCCCGGATCAAAAGTTATATGGAATCCCATATACACAAAACCTAGACATTCTTTGGGTGCGTCCAGACTGGTTTAAGGAAGCAAATGTTCAAATTCCGGAAAATTGGGATGACTTCTTTAGTGCTGTAGAAAAGATGGCCGAAAAAGATAAAAATCGATACGGCTATACGATTCGCGGCGGTGCAGGCGGTTCCTTCCAATTACAACGGATGATGTATGCTTACTCTGGAATCAATGATTATATTAAAGACGGAAAAAGCACCATTAATGATCCAAAACATGCTGAATTCTTAAAGAAATACTTTGCATTATATAAAAAATTCACACCACAAAGTGATATTACGAACGATTATAAAGCAATGATTGCCGGTTTTGACACTGGAGCAGTTGCGATGGTTCAACATAATATCGGTTCATTTGGTGAGCATAGCAAGGCATTACAGCCTGATCAATTCCAAGCCATTCCATTACCAAAGACTGCAGACGGAAAATATGTGGCTGAAGGCGGAAATACGATTGGAATTAGTATTTTTAAAGGAACAAAGCATCCGGATGCAGCTTGGAAATTAGCAAGCTTCTTAAACTCAAAGGATAGCCAAAGCTATTGGAACCAACAAGTTGGACAAATCCCAACTAACTCAGACGTACTAGGGGAAGAGTGGATTAAACAATCACCGCATATCCAAACAGCATTCAAGGTATATGATGATAAAGACACAGTGCTATACCAGCCGCCGTTCTATCTTCCAGAATACAGATCGATTTTGGATACAGTTGTTGATCCAGGAACACAAGCTGTATTAAGTGGAAAAATGACAGTAGAAGAATTTTTAAATGAATGGGCACAGGCTATGGAAAAAGCCCAAGCACAATATGACGAACACTTCAAAAAGTAGGATATAAATAACGAGCCGTCTTGAAGTTAAATTTCTAGACGGCTTCGCTATTACCATAAGGACCAATTCGAATTAATGGACATAAGGTGAGAAAAAACGACAAGATCATCATTTAGGAGGACTCCAAATGACAAACAACCATGAAACCGTATTATCACAATTAGATGCAGCTATTCCGATTTCAATGGCAGAACGAGCAAGCCAGACCTTGATGAATAGGTTTACCCCTGCAAATCTGCCGCCGGCCAATACATGGCACTATCATCAAAGTGTGTTCCTTTACGGAATGCAGCGGGTTTGGGAGAAGAACGGGAAACAAGAATACTTTGATTATATAAAAGGCTATGTTGATACATTTGTTGATGAGGATGGTAATTTCCTATTTGCTAGGGATGAGCTGGATTCCATTCAAGTAGGGATTTTACTTTTTCCGTTATATCAAGCAACGAAGGATGACCGTTATAAAAAAGCGGCAACGAAGTTAAGAAATTTGTTCACCACCCTTAATAAAACAAAAGAAGGCGGCTTTTGGCATAAAGATAAATACCCGTATCAAATGTGGCTTGACGGTTTATTCATGGCTGGGCCATTTGCCTTACTGTTTGATCAAGCCTTTACCGAGCCTGAGTTAGTTGACATGGTATTATACCAGGAAAGCTTGATGAGAAAGTATATGACGAATCAAGAAACAGGGCTGCTTTATCATGCTTGGGATGAGACGAGAACCATGCCATGGGCAGATCCACAAACAGGATGTTCACCGGAATTTTGGGGCAGGTCTGTTGGCTGGTATGGAACTGCATTAATTGATATTCTTGATATTCTGCCCGAGAATCATGAGGGAAGAGCAGTTCTGATTGAAGCACTGCAAAAACTAATCAGCGGCTATGCCAAGTTTCAAGATGAAAAGACAGGCTTATGGTACCAAATTGTCGATAAAGTAGACCGCACTGACAATTGGCTTGAATCCTCTTGCTCCAGCCTCTTCATTTATACGATTGCTAGAGCAGTAGAAAAAGGCTATGTAGATAAAGAGTATCGAACAATCGCCGTCAAAGCCTACCAAGGTCTTTTGGATGAAATGATAGAATGTGACAATGAAACGTGGAAAATGAAGGGCATCTGCATCGGCACTTCAGCAGGTGTGTACGATTACTATGTTTCACGGCCAGTATCTGAAAATGATTTACATGGAGTAGGCGCCTTTATTCTTGCAAGTATGGCAGTCGCAACTATAATCGAATAAGGAAATAATTATTTCCATCTTGGTGAAAACCCATGCAAGGTTCTTGGTATGGGCTTTCCCTCTTTAGGTTATTTGGGGTTATAGGTGTCCATAAATATACCTATTTACCATATTCTTATATTTTAGTATCTTTAAACTATAGGACTAATATCATTTTCTACATCCAGAGGAGTCGTTAGACTGCCATGTTAAGACAACAAATCAAAAAATGGATTAAAAAGTATTTTCTATTTTCTTTAAAGTCGACAATCATCTCGTTATTTCTGCCTGTTATTATTATTTTTATCGCGATTATGGGCTGGGTATCTTATATGCTGGCTGCTGCACAGCTTGAGGAAAATGCTTATAAAAATATCGATGATACCGTTTTCCAGACAAAGGCTTATTTAGAGAATCGGCTATCAGATGTATTTGAACAATTGGTAACGTTTTCAAATAATCCGCGAACATTATCAATAATAAACTCAGAATCTACTGAAATCAGTCCAACAGATTATATTGATATGAGTAATTTGCTTAAGACTATTCACTTAAATAACACCACCGTCATCGATTCGATTTTCGTTGATATGCATCATGGAACATTTTCATTGTATCGAAGTGATTATTCTTTAAAAATCAATGAATTCCCCTATAGTCAATATAACAATCACTACCATGGTAATCGAGAAGGATTTTATTGGCATAATGTTCATACAGACGATATTTTTCAAAGCAACACCAAGGTTGCCAGTGTATTTAAGCTGATTGGAAACAATCAATCGAAGGCAAATGGAGTTCTCTTGTTTAATTTACGTAATGACTTTTTCGAAAAGGTTTTAAATAAATCCCTGATCGGTGAACAAGGGTATATTACACTGATTAGTCCTGACGGATATATGAATTCTAAGAATGTCACACAGGAATATAGTTTGGATGCAGAAAATGTTACATATTTAAGAGATCTAGAAGAGGAAAGTGGGAAATATCAGTATCAAAACATGGATGGCAAGAAAATGATGGTCGTCTACGATACAATCGGAATTAATAAGTGGAAGGTTGCTGCGATTTTTCCGGTAGATGAAATGTTAAAAAAGGCGAACTATATAAAATTTGTAACGATTGTTGTGATTATTACGCTTACAGGCATTGCCATCTTACTAGCTAACTTTTTAGCAAGGTATATATCCAATCCTGTTTCATCTTTGGTGAATCAAACTAAATTAATTAGCGAAAATCACCTGGAAATGAAATATGATCATCGTGGACCACGGGAAATCCAATTTCTGAATATAGCAATCGAAGATTTAATGGTTAGGGTAAACGAACTGCTGAATCAAATAAGGTTGGAGCAGGAGGAAAAGCGGCAATTGGAGTTTGCGATTTTGCACGCCCAAATAAATCCCCACTTCTTATATAACACGCTTTATTCAATAAAAGGCCTTTGTGATATGGGCTTAAATAAGGATGCTAGTTCAATGGTTACCGCCTTATCCAATTTTTTTAGAATTAGCATTAGCCAGGGGCAGGAAATTATTACAATAAATGAGGAAATCACACATATAAAAAATTACTTATATATTCAGGAAATGAGATATGGCGATGATTTTTCCTATGAAATCGATATTGCAGAAACCATTTCTTCCTATAAGATTATTAAACTCACATTGCAGCCGTTAATTGAAAATGCCATCTACCATGGCGTTAAACAAACGAGAGGAAAAGGCAAGATTACCATCAAGGGCTATGAATTAGGAGAAAATATCTGCCTTGAGGTAATCGATAATGGCAGTGGCATGAGTCATGAAAAACTTCAAGCAGTTCGGAAAGAATTATATGAAAAAAGATCTGGTCAGCCAAAAATCGGAATAGGCCTAAGAAGTGTCCATGAAAGACTGCAAATGCATTTCGGTGAACAATATGGTCTGGACCTAGAAAGTCAAGAAAATGTTGGAACTAAGGCATTGGTTGTTATTCCAAAATTAAAAGGGGGATGTGCAAATGTATAAGGTTGCAATCGTGGATGATGATCGCATCATACGCAAAGGGCTATCAAGTGTTATTCCCTGGGAAGAGCATGGCTTTCAATTAGTTGGTGATGCAGCTGATGGCGAAAAAGGTTTAGAGCTGATTGAAAAGGAGCAGCCCCAGATTGTTGTGTCCGATATTAAAATGCCATTTATGGATGGCTTAGAAATGGCGCGGATTAGCAGAGATAAAATGCCATTGATCAAATTCATCTTTCTAACCGGATACGAAGACTTTCAGTATGCCCATGAGGCAATCAAAATAAGGGCATTTGATTACTTATTAAAACCGGTTGATTCCGAAAGTTTACTTCAAAAAATAAAAGAAGCGGCAGCGGCGTGGGAACAGGAAGACCAAAAAGAAAAGCGATGGAATGAAAGCAGCCCTTTTAATCAAAAAAAGTTTCTTGAAAAATTTGCCGTTACACATTTCACAAATGAGGAACTAAAAAAGGAGCTTAGCTTATTTGGAATAAGACTGGACGGCTCAACATTCTTAGAAGGAAATTTAACCAAGCTGATCGAATTAGGATTAGCCTCAAAAGTGAATGATTATCTTGAAGAAATAAAGAACCAACTGGTTGAAAACAGTAGTGTTTCTTTACAAGAAGTACAGTTGTTGGCAATCAGAATGGTGGGGCTTATTGGGGCTGAAGCTGCTAAATGGTTAAAAGAATCCAGCAAAAGCCCAACTAGTTCACAAAATCATTCAGAAATCCTTGAAATGAAAACGATTTCGGAGATTTTTGAAATGGTAAAAAAGATTGCAATCGAGCACGCCATTTATGCGAATAAGCTAAATGAAAACAAAAAAATCTCACTGGTAGATAAAGCAATTGCCTTTATTGAAAGCAACTATCAGCTGGCAGAGATATCCCTGCAAAAGGTAGCGGAAGAGATCCATGTCAATCCCGCCTATTTAAGCAACCTTTTTAAAGTAGAAAAAGGATTTAACTTTGGAGATTTTCTTGTGGAAACACGAATGAAGGCAGCGATGGAGCTAATTAGGCAGAGCGATTTGAAGAACTATGAGGTTGCTTCCAAAACCGGCTACTCGAATCCACAGTATTTTAGTATTTGTTTTAAAAAGTATACCGGCTATTCTCCCGCCCAATTTAAGAAATTAATATAGATAGGCTAATGAAAACGGCCCTGGTTAAAGGGCCATTTGAATTCACAAAAAATTCGTCATTTCGATATCGAATTACCGGCTGTTAAACGGTAAAACAAAAGTATAAATGTTAACGTGAACATTCTTAAGAAAACTAAAATAAAGGATGATGAAACTGTGGAAAAGTTTATGGGTGAAAATTTTTTACTAAAGAATGAAACCGCTATCACATTATTTCATGATTATGCTAAATATTTGCCAATCATTGATTACCACTGCCATTTGAACCCGAAGGAAATCTATGAAAATAAAAAATTTAAAAATATTACCGAGGCATGGTTGTACGGTGACCATTATAAATGGCGTGCTATGAGGGCGAACGGCATTTCCGAAGAATATATCACTGGTAATGCTAGTGATTACGAAAAATTTATTGCCTGGGCAAAAACAGTCCCAATGGCGATAGGCAATCCATTATATAATTGGACTCATTTAGAATTGCAGCGTTTTTTCGGCATTTATGATGTATTGAATGAAAAGAGTGCACCGGAGATTTGGGAAAAAGCTAATGCATTATTAAATGGCGAAGGTTTTGGAGCGAGAGATTTAATTGAGAAATCCAATGTCCGCGTAGTTTGTACGACGGATGATCCGGTGGACAGCTTAGAATACCATTTATTATTAAGAGAAAATGATGATTTTAATGTTAAGGTTGTTCCGGGATTCCGGCCTGATAAAGGATTGGAAATCAATCGTGACGGCTTCCTTGATTGGGTAAACCAGCTCGAAGGAGCATCGGAGTTATCAATTAACAGCTACGCTGATTTTTTAAAGGCGTTAGAAGCGAGAGTGAAGTTTTTCCACGCTGCGGGCGGCAGGGTTTCAGATCACGCCCTTGATTCCATCGTATTTGAGGAAGCTGCTGAAGATGAGGTTGAAAGAATCTTTAGCGAAAGATTAACAGGAAATAAAATCCCATTAATCGATGAAAATAAATTTAAAACGTACACGTTGATTTATTTAGGTAAACAATATGCAGAATTAGACTGGGCGATGCAATTCCATATTAATGCAAACCGAAATAATAACAGCAGGATGTTTAAGGAACTGGGGCCAGACACCGGTTATGACTCCATAAACGACGATCAAATTGCAAAACCATTATGCAGGATTCTGGACGCATTAGAAAAAGAAAACAAACTGCCGAAGACGATTCTTTATTCATTAAATCCGAATGATAACCCTATCATTGCAAGTATTATTAATAGCTTCCAGGATGGAAATACACCGGGTAAAATCCAATTTGGTACAGCATGGTGGTTTAATGATTCGAAGGAAGGCATGCTTGAGCAAATGAAGGCATTGTCCAGTATCGGTCTTTTCAGCCGTTTTATTGGCATGCTGACAGATTCAAGAAGCTTTCTTTCCTATACAAGACATGAGTATTTTCGAAGACTTGTCTGTAATCTGATTGGCGAATGGGTTGAAAACGGTGAAGTTCCCCATGATCTGGAGTTATTAGGAAGCATTGTTCAGGGGATCGCGTATAACAATGCAAAAGAATACTTTCAATTTCCACAATAGAACCAATGGAATCTATGCGGATGGTGACCATTAAAGATATTGCAAAATTGGCAAACGTATCACATACAACCGTTTCACGGGCATTAAACAACAGCCCGTTAATTAAAGAGCCAACGAAAAGAAAAATTCTTGAAATTGCCGCTCAGTTAAATTACACGCCTAACTTCAATGCTAAAAGCCTCGTGATGCAAAAGTCGCATACGATTGGCTTGTTCTTTACAAGTATTAGTGAGGGGACGTCAGCAAGTTTCCTTGCCGAAACCATCAAGGGTGTTAATCGTGTTATCGGTCAGGAATACAATTTATACGTTCGCGGGATCGATGACTACAAAGAGTATTCACCAATCAATAATCAGCGGTTTGATGGAATCATTTTAATGAGCCAAAGTGTAAGTGACAACCCTTTTATCTATCATGTCAAGCAAATGAAGATTCCGCTAGTTGTTCTTAATCGGGAGGTCGAGGACGACTCCATCATTACGGTAGTATCAGATGATAAAGTTGGTTCACGGCAGGCGGTTGAACATCTCATTCAAAATGGACATAAAGATATCGCCATCATTGAAGGCAAGCAGGGCTTTAAATCAGCTCAGCAGCGAAAAGAAGGCTATCTAAAAGCGCTGAATGAAGAAAATGTTACGATCAATAAAGCATATGCTGTTGAAGGTAATTACGATATGGAAAGCGGGCATCAGGCAATGGAACAGCTTTTATCGCTTCCCCATCCTCCAACAGCGGTATTTTGTTCCAATGACGATATGGCGATAGGTGCCTTAAATGCTGTCTTTGCAAGAGGGCTAAACGTTCCGGATGATATTTCCGTCGTTGGATTTGATGACATTGGGTTCGCACAGTATACGAATCCAAGGCTGACAACCGTAAAACGGCCTGTTGAACAGATTAGTATCATGGGTGCAGAAAATATCCAGTCATTAATCCAAACAAAGAATGTAAGCGGTGAAAAAATCTTAGTAAATACAGAATTAATCATTCGGGACTCAGTAAGGAAAATAAAATAGCTACGCAGGATGTCCCATGTGTTTATTAGGTTAAACCACCTCGAGACATCCTTGTTTTTCAATAAAAATGTTCACGTGTGCAAAGGGATGGAGTGATATTTCGTGCAATTACTTAATAAGAAAGTCTATAAAGCATTCAAAACCTATCCGGAAAAAGTCCTCCAATTTGGGGAAGGAAATTTTCTAAGGGCGTTTGTTGATTGGCAGATACAAGTCTTAAATGAGAAAACCGACTTTAATGGCAGCGTAGTCGTTGTTCAGCCCCGCGGCTCTGAAAAAATTGAGCGGCTCAATAACCAAGATGGATTATTTACACTTTATCTGCAAGGAATTAAGGAAGATAAAATTGTTAATGAACATTTGGTGATTGATTCGATTAGCAGGGGAATTAATCTTTTTACCGATTATGATGAGTATTTAACACTTGCAGGCCAAGAGGATTTACGATTTATTGTTTCCAATACAACGGAAGCAGGAATTGTATTTGATGCAGATGATCAAGTGGATGATCGGCCGCAAAAAAGTTTTCCAGGAAAGCTCACTGCTTTTCTTTATCAGCGTTTTAAAAGCTTTAATGGGGATTTGGCGAAAGGTTGTATTATTATTCCCTGCGAATTAATCGAAGAAAATGGCATTAGGCTGAAGGAAAGTGTTCTCCAGCTTGCAGAACACTGGAAGTTGGGTGCAGAGTTTATCGGCTGGCTTCACGATGCGAATACATTCTGTTCCAGTTTGGTAGATCGAATTGTTCCTGGTTATCCGAAAGATTCACTCGAAGAAAAGCTGGAAGAGCTAGGGTTTCAGGATCATTTAATGGTAGTTGGCGAGCAGTATTATCTGTGGGCAATTCAAGGACCTGAATGGCTCAAAAAAGAGCTTCCGTTTGAAGCTGCCGGGCTGGGCACATTGATTGTTGACGATTTAACTTCTTACCGGACAAGAAAGGTGCGGATATTAAATGGAGCTCATACTGCCATGACTCCTGTCGCTTATTTATCTGGCATCGAAACGGTAGAAGAATCCGTGAATCATAGTCAAGTAGGCGAATTCATCAAAGAATTTATTTTTGAAGAGGTTATTCCAACTTTGGATGATCCGCGCAATGAACTGAATGAGTACGCCAAGGAAGTACTTGACCGCTTCAAGAACCCATACATTAAACATTATTTACTAAGCATTTCTTTAAATTCGATTTCCAAGTTTAAGACGAGAGACTTGCCGACCCTAGTAGAATTTGTAAGGCGTTACGGGACATTGCCTAGTAGATTAGTATTTTCGTTTAGCTGCCTGCTTTATTTTTATAAAGGGAAAAGAGGGTTGGAAGATATCGAGCTGGATGATCATCCAACGGTTTTGAGCTTGTTTACAACCCTATGGGAAAAATACGATTGTCAGGAGCTAGAAGTAAGCGAACTAGTAACGGTGGTATTAGCTGACAAACAGCTTTGGGGCGAAGACTTGACTGCCATTCCAGGACTTGCAGAAACTATGACGAACCATCTGGTGCGGATTGAGCAGGAGGGAGTAATTGCACTTCTAAGGGAATTTACAGCATCAGCCAGTAAAACGGGAGGAGCAAAATAATGAAGGACTTCATGCAAATCAATGCAAACGATATTATTGTCTTAGCATTAAGAGACTTGAAACAATCAGAAATACTAGATGTCAATGGTCAAGAAATTGAGCTAAAGGAAGATATAAACAGAGGGCACAAAATTGCCGTGAAAGTGATCAATGATAATGAGAATATAATAAAATACGGTTTTCCTATTGGTCATGCCATAACAGGCATTTCACCGGGGGAATTAGTTCATTCGCATAACACGAAAACGAACCTATCAGGTACCGAAGAATATGTCTACACGCCTAAGCAAACAACTGCCCTTTATAAGGAAGAAAATCGAACCTTCAAAGGATACAGAAGAGAAAATGGCAAGGTTGGAATCCGTAATGAATTATGGATTGTTCCTACAGTAGGCTGTGTGAATGGTATTGCTGAAAAAATCATCAAACGCTTTGAAAAGGAAGTCGGGGATGATAGTCCGTTTGATAATGTCCTCGTCCTTAAGCATAATTACGGCTGTTCCCAGCTGGGCGATGACCATGAAAACACGAAACGAATTTTACTGGATGCCGTTAATCATCCGAATGCCGGCGGTGTTTTAGTGTTAGGACTTGGCTGTGAAAACAATGAATTACCGGAATTCCAAAAAGCTCTTGGACCTGTAAACGAAGGCAGAATTAAATTCCTTATTTCCCAAGCCGTTTCCGATGAAATTGGGGAAGGATTGAAATTGGTAAAAGAAATCTATGAATTTGCTAAACATGATAAACGAGAAGACATCCCGTTATCTGAATTGAAAATCGGCCTAAAATGCGGCGGCTCTGATGGTTTTTCCGGAATCACAGCAAACCCTCTTCTCGGAAGATTCTCGGATTACCTGATTGCCCAGGGCGGCACGACTGTGTTAACCGAAGTTCCGGAAATGTTCGGTGCGGAAACCATCTTAATGGAACGGGCAGTAAATGAAGTGGTTTTTGAGAAAATTGTCTACTTAATTAATGATTTTAAGGATTATTTCCTTAAGCACGATATGCCGGTTTACGAAAATCCATCACCGGGAAATAAGGCAGGCGGAATTACCACTTTGGAGGACAAATCACTTGGCTGTACGCAAAAGGCCGGTTCTTCTCCGGTTGTCGATGTGTTGAAGTATGGCGAGATTCTTGAGACTAACGGGCTAAACTTGCTTAGCGCCCCGGGAAATGACTTGGTGGCTTCCACGGCATTAGCAGCAGCCGGCTGCCAAATGGTGCTGTTTACGACAGGCAGGGGTACTCCTTTTGGAACCTTCGTGCCAACCATGAAAATCTCTACAAACACTCAGATTTACAATTCCAAGCCTCATTGGATTGATTACAATGCCGGCACCCTACTCGAAGAAGGAGTCTCATCAGAGCAAGTGCTGGAGGATTTTGTTGACTATATTGTAAAAGTGGCAAGCGGGGAATTCGTAAATAATGAAAAAAATGACTTTAGAGAAATTGCGATTTTTAAAACGGGTGTAACTTTATAAGAAAGGCTGTGTTAAAGAACATTGTTGATTTTGAGCACAATGTTGATTGGAGTGGAAGGTGCAAGACTCCTGCGGGAGCAGCGGGACAGGTGAGACCCCGCAGGCGCGGAATTCGCCGAGGAGGCTCACCGCCCGCCCCGCGAACCGCTCGCGCCTGGAACGGAAATCAACATTCACTTTTAACACAGCCATAAGAAAAATAAACCCGTTACTGAATATAACGGGTTTATTTCAAAGATTCATTATAGAAGGTCACTGATAATAGCTGCCTTGCAGGTTTGAATGGCTTGAATGGTTTCCGTTAGCAATTTATTTGTGACGCGATAGTGAGGAATGCTGACACTAAATGCACCGTGATTTTTCCCATTCACGGTTATAGATGCGCCGATGCAAAAAACCTCATTCTCATGTTCCCTGTTGTCAAAGGAAAACCCTTGATTTCTAATTTTAGCGATTTCCTCCATGAAGGCTGCTTCATCAGTAATTGTATTTTCGGTCATTTTTACTAAAGAATTAGCTGCTAAATACTGTTTTATTTCTTGGTCGGTTTGATCAGCCAATACAGCTTTGCCCATAGCGGAGCAATATAACGGAATCGATTTTCCGATTTTCGAATATAAACAGACTGGATTTTTGCTCTCAATTTTCGTGACGTAGATGATACTTGTGTTGTCTAGAATACCAAGATGGACAGTTTCCGATGTTTTTTGTTGTAGGGTTTCTAGATGCGGCTGGGAGATTTGTTTAATATCCAGCTGATTAATCGCTTTATTCGCAATCTTGATAAGTGCGGTGCCGAGACTGAACTTTTTGGTTTCGGGGTCTTTTTGAACATAGCCAATCAGGAGGAGCGTGTCCAATATTTTTAACGCAGTTGAATTTGTCAATTCAGCCTCTTTTGAAATCGTATTTAAGGATTGCGGCTGATCACTGGCTGACAAAAAATCGATGATGCGGGCGGCCTTTAACAGTACGGTGCCATATGGTTGTTTATTCATGTTCATCATTAATCCCTTCTCTTATTCGAGTTGTAAATTAGTATAGTGGATTATGGTTTAAATGGCTATTGCTCTAAAAATTTCTATAAAGTTATCAAAATAGTTTTATCTATTGAAAACGTTAACATCATTATATATAATAAATTTATAATTTCCAAATAATAAATTAAATTTCCAAATAGGAAATTAATTGAATGCAAGGTGGTGAAAGGTATGAAAAAACTAAACGTTCTAAATAGCATTACGGAGTGTGGAGTTGTTGCGGTTGTAAGAGCTGATACGAGAGAAGAGGCCATTCTTATTTCCGAAGCATGTGTAAAAGGCGGAATCGTCGGAATTGAGATTACCTTCACAGTGCAGGATGCAGAATCAGTACTGAAAGAATTAACTTCTGTTTATTCAAATAGCGAGGTCTTAATTGGGGCAGGAACTGTTCTCGATGCGCAAACTGCACGGATTGCCATCATGAATGGTGCACAATTTATTGTTAGTCCATGTTTTGATGTAGAGACAGCAAAGCTATGTAATTTATATCAAATTCCTTACATGCCAGGCTGTATGACGATTAATGAAATGAAAGAGGCACTACAATACGGTGCCGATATTATTAAGCTGTTCCCGGGCAATGCCTATGGTCCTGAATTTATCAACTCGGTAAAAGCTCCGCTGCCGCAAGTAAATATTATGCCAACAGGGGGCGTCAGCTTGGATAATGTTGCCGAGTGGATCCAAAATGGCTGTGTGGCTGTAGGGGTTGGCGGAAATCTAGTAACACCCGCTAAAACAGGGAATTATGCGCAAATTACCGAGTATGCAAGCGAGTATATTAAAAAAGTAAAAGAAGCAAGAGAGGCGAAACGATGAAAAAGATTGTCACTCTTGGCGAAATTATGCTTCGGTTTTCAACAAATGCAGGGGAGCGGTTACAACAAACGAATACGCTCTCAATGCACTATGGCGGTGCCGAGGCCAATGTAGCTGTGTCTCTTGCCCATTTTGGCTATCAGACTTATTTTGTAAGTAAAGTGCCGAACAATCCATTAGGAAGGGCTGTCGAACGTCACTTGAAATCTCATGGGGTACATACTGATTACCTTGTGAAGGGTGGAGAAAGATTAGGTTCCTATTATGTAGAATCAGGTGTAGGCGAAAGAAGTGCCCAAGTAATCTATGACCGCAAATACTCCAGTTTTTCCAACTTAAAATCTGAAGAGTTAAATTTTGAAGAAATTTTTAACGGTGCGCACCTTTTCCATGTTTCCGGAATCACCCTCGCGTTGTCCGCTGAATTAAGGAAGCTGACATTACAAGCGTTGAAATTTGCCAAGGAAAAAGGAATTACAACAAGCTTTGACTTTAATTATCGGGCAAAGCTGTGGAGTCAACAAGAGGCTGCTGAAGCAATAAAGCCGTTATTGCCCTATGTTGATATATGTTCCTGCGGCGAGCTTGATGCCATTCATTTATTAGGCATTGAGGAAACTGATCCTTCCCTTTCGAAGGAAGAACGGCTGTGCTATTACTACGGGAAAATACAAGAAATGTATCCGAACATCCAATATATGTGTTCAACATTCCGTAAGGTTATATCGGCATCGGAGAATACACTCCAAGGCAATCTATATCTTGATGGAGAACTGTACCAATCGAAGGTGCATCATATTTCACAAATTGTCGACCGCATTGGCGGCGGAGATGCCTTTATGGCGGGGGTATTGTACGGAATCCTAGAAAAATTGCCGTCTAACCAGTTAATTTCCTTTGCAGCTGCTGCATCGGCCTTAAAACATACAGTGCATGGTGATTGTAACCTGTTTTCGACAGATGAAGTCCTTTCATTTGCCGAGAACGCACCAGGTAAAATCGTTCGATAAATTGAAATAAAAAGGAGAAATGAAAAATGGAAACACGTTATGCTCATCATCCAGAGGATGTAAAAAAATATACGACAGAGGAATTAAGAAATCACTTTTTAGTAGAAACACTTTTTGAAGCCGGCCAAGTACACTTGACTTATACTCACGTGGATCGAATGATTTTTGGCGGTGTTACTCCGGCTAAAGAAGAATTAACAATTAAACTTGATAAACAGCTTGGCGTAAATTATTTCTTAGAGCGCCGCGAATTAGGAATTATTAACATCGGTGATGCGGGTGTTGTTGTTCTTGATGGTGTTGAATACGACATGAACCGGAGAGATGGTTTGTATGTTGGCAGAGGGACAAAAGATGTACGATTCCGCTCAAAGGATGCAAACAAGCCAGCTAAATTCTATATCAACTCGACTCCGGCGCATCATACATACCCGACAGTCAAGATTGATATTAACCAAATTGACCCGCTGCAAGCAGGTGCTCCTGGCACATTAAACGAACGGAAAATTTATCAATATGTTCATCCAAATGTATGCCAAAGCTGCCAGCTGCAAATGGGCTTAACGATGCTTTCACCAGGAAGCGTGTGGAATACAATGCCTTGCCACACACATGAACGCCGGATGGAAGTGTACTTATACTTTGATATGGAGCCGGAAACTCGTGTATTCCATTTCATGGGCAAACCAGAAGAAACAAGACATCTTGTCATGAAAAATGAACAAGCGGCCATCTCACCAAGCTGGTCGATTCATACAGGTACCGCAACAAGCAACTATACCTTTATTTGGGGCATGTGCGGCGAAAACATTACCTATGATGACATGGATTTCGTAAAAATGGAAGACTTGCGTTAATAGAAAGATAGATTTTTAACTTCTGCTATTTTCATTATTTTTAGACCGGAGAAGATTTCGGTAGCCTATAAGACCGATAAGCGACCGAACGATACCATTTCTTAAGATTTCGGTAGCTTATAAGGCCGATAAGCGACCGAACGATACCATTTTTTAAGATTTCGGTAGCTTATAAGGCCGATAAGCGACCGAACGATACTATTTTTTAAGATTTGGGTAGCTTATAGGATCGATAAGCGACCGAACGATACCATTTTTTAAATTTTCGGTAGCTTATAAGGTCGATAAGCGACCGAACGATACCGTTTTTTTAGATTTCGGTAGCTTATAAGGCCGATAAGCGACTGAACGATACCATTTCTTAAGATTTCGGTAGCTTATAAGACCGATAAGCGACCGGACGATACCATTTTTAAAGATTTCGGTAGCCTATAAAGTTTATTAGGTAGCTAAGAAGCTCGATTGACTGCGGCTTTTATTTTTTGGGGGTAAACGGTTGCAAATTTACTCGATTGCTAGCATTTATTAAAAAATCAATCAAAATAAAAACGACCAACATAGTATTGGAGGTATAAAAGATGACGAGTGAATTAAATGCTTTTTCAATGGATTTTTTCCAGCTTGACGGGAAAGTAGCGATTGTAACGGGTGGTAATACCGGCCTCGGGCAGGGATATGCCGTAGCTCTTGCCAAGGCGGGTGCCGACCTATTTATCGTTACACACGGCACTAATTGGGATGAAACGCGGGATTTAATTAAGCAAACAGGCCGCCGGGCAGAATTTCACCAAGCGGACCTAAGCGATAGACAGGCAATAAAAGGGATAGTAAACGAATGCCTAAATGCCTTTGGCAGAATTGATATTTTAGTTAACAATGCTGGCACGATTCGCCGTTCGCCAATCCAAGAGTACAAACAAGAAGATTGGGATGCAGTAATTGAACTAAACTTAAATGCTGTTTATCTCCTTAGCCAGGAAGTGTCTAAAGTAATGGTTGAGCAGCGAAGAGGCAAGATTATTAACGTTGCATCGATGCTATCTTTCCAAGGTGGAAAGTTTGTTCCGCCGTATACGGCCAGTAAACATGCTGTGGCTGGCCTGACAAAGGCATTTGCCAATGAATTAGCAGAATATAATGTCCAAATTAACGCCATTGCCCCTGGGTATGTGGAAACAAAAAATACGGCTCCGATTCGCGCAGATGAAAAGCGCAATGCCGAAATTTTATCACGTATTCCTGCAGCACGCTGGGCAACACCGGCAGATTTGATGGGTGTTGTTGTCTTCTTATCCAGTAAGGCATCTGATTACATGAATGGTCATATTTTGGCGGTTGATGGAGGGTGGCTGGCGCGATAATGAATCTAGGTATAAGGGCACACGATATTGACAATCAGTCGTTAGAAAAGTTAGTAAAGAAAATTAGTGATAAAGGGCTGACTTCAATCCAGTTAGCCTTAAATAAATCCTTTCCGGATATGAATACAGCGACAGGCAGTTTATCCCCTGGCTTCGCCCAGCATATCCGCCGGTCCTTACGGGAGCAGGATATCCAAATCGCTGTCCTCGGCTGTTATATAAACATGATTCATCCAGATCAAACAGAGCGCAGTAAGGCATTGGAGCGGTTCAAAGAGCATATCAGATTTGCCAGAGATTTTGGCTGCAGTATTGTCGGTACAGAAACCGGGAATGTGAATGCGGAAATTGCTTATACAGTCGAAAATTTTAAAGAAAAGCCATTCTTTGAAGTTGTCGAAAGCGTTCGTGAGCTTGTAGCCGAAGCTGAAAAATTTGGTGTTATTGTCGGAATAGAGGCAGGTGTGAATCACCCAATTTATTCTTCGAAGGTGATGAAGCGACTTTTGGATTCTGTCGACTCAAATAATCTTCAAGTCATCTTTGATCCAGTCAATCTGTTAACGATTGAGACATATCAAAACCAAGAGGAAATCTTCCAAGAAGCATTTGATTTATTTGGGGATCGAATCGTGATTTTGCACGCAAAGGATTTTATCGTAGAAGATAACATGGTAAAAACAGTTGCTGTTGGCCAGGGGATATTAAACTACAACTTCGTGTTGAACTATATAAAAAAGAAAAAGCCGTTTATCAATATATTAATGGAAAGTACGCAGGAGCCCTATATAGACGGAAGTATTGAATATTTAAAGAAAAAGTATCAAGAGGCTTAAATGCCATGCAATCTGCAAAAAAAGTCCCGTGTAAAATAAATTTCACACGGGACTTTATTCATTAAGCAATTGGTCCGCCTTTTTCTTCAATTTCAGCAGACACAGCGGTAAATTTCTTAAAGTTTTCACGGAACTTCGCCGCTAATTCTTTCGCTTTCTTTTCATAGGCTTCTGGGTCTACCCATGTTTTATTTGGCTGGAGAACCTCATCAGGAACACCGGCAATATGAAGCGGAATATTTAAGCCGAAGAATTCATCTTTAACTGTTTCAACATGGTTTAGTTCGCCTTCAAGGGCTGCTTGAATCATCGCTCTTGTATAGGAAAGCTTCATCCGGTTGCCGACGCCATATTGGCCGCCAGTCCAGCCTGTATTGACTAGAAAAACATTGGAATTGTGTTCTAGAATTTTTTCGCCGAGCATTTCTGCGTAACGAGTCGCAGGAAGCGGCAGGAATGGTGCTCCAAAGCAGGTTGAGAAGGTTGCTTCAGGTGATGTCACACCGCGTTCAGTCCCGGCTAGCTTGGATGTATAGCCGCTTAGGAAATGATACATAGCCTGTTCTTTTGTTAACTTGGCAATTGGCGGTAATACGCCAAAGGCATCGGCTGTTAAAAAGACAATTGTATTGGGATGACCGGCAATACTCGGCAGGATAATATTATCAATCGCATCAATTGGATAGGCTGCCCTTGTGTTCTCGGTTAATGTTCCATCGTCATAATCAGGGATTCGCGATTCCTGATTGATAACAACATTTTCGAGGACGGTACCAAAGCGAATCGCATCGAAAATTTGCGGTTCTTTTTCACGGGAAAGATTGATGCATTTTGCGTAACAGCCGCCTTCAATGTTAAAGACGCCGTTTGATGACCAGCCGTGTTCATCATCACCAATCAGACGGCGGTTAGGATCAGCTGAAAGGGTGGTTTTTCCTGTTCCGGATAAACCGAAGAATAATGCTACATCTCCTTCAAGCCCGACATTCGCCGAACAGTGCATGGAAAAAATATTATTCTCCGGCAGCAAATAATTCATCACGGAAAAAATCGATTTCTTCATTTCACCTGCATATTCGGTCCCGCCGATTAAGACAATCCTGCGTTCAAATGATATGATAATAAATGTTTCGGAATTTGTGCCATCGACAGCGGGATCTGCCTTGAAATTTGGAGCCGAAATAACAGTAAATCCGGCATCGTGAGTCAGCAATTCATCCTCGGATGGGCGTATGAATAATTGATGCGCGAATAAATTATGCCAAGCATATTCATTTACGACTTGAATGGGCAGGCGGGATTTTTTATCGGCGCCGGCAAAGCCTTTAAACACAAAAAGTTCAGGTTGTTGTTTTAAGTATTCAAGAACCTTATGATAAAGACCTGTGAAAGCGTCTTCGGAAATCGGTTGGTTGGAAGGGCCCCAGGCAATTTTATCTTTCGAAGACTCCTCCATCACTATAAATTTATCTTGAGGTGAACGGCCTGTATATTTGCCGGTAGAAACACGAACTGCACCTGTGGCGGTTAATGTTCCTTCATTACGGCATAAGATTTTCTCGACTAATTGGGGAACGGATAATTGTACTTGAACATGATTTTCCTTTAACAGCTGCGTTAACTCATTAGGAATTTTTAGAGAATTCATTTAATGAAACCTTCCTTTTTTCATGGTTTTTGTATTAAATAGTATAACACATTGACGTCAATAGTCTACACTATTTAACAAAATCAAATTGCATTTTATACATTATTCATATTATTTATAATAAGTTTTAACATTCATTTAATTTTTGCATATGATTGAAAAAATAACGTTGTTTTTTCTAAAGTTTTTGCAGGAAGTTTCTTTAAAAATTCATTGACATTGCTCGATATTGTAGCGTATTATTCTATTTTGAACGGATACTCTCTTATCCCGAGCTGGTGGAGGGACAGGCCCAATGAAACCCAGCAACCTGCAATATGAAAAGTTGGCCGTTTACAGGTGCTTTTCAAGTGCAAAGGTGCTAATCTGACGCAAGGCTGCTGCCTTGAACGATAAGAGTGAAAGGCCCGGAACAACCTTTCCTCGACAGTGGTTAGGTTTTTTGTTTTGTATAAGTCCTTTTATGAAAAGAGTCCCTAATAAAAATCCTTTGTTTATTTAATACTAAGGCTGGGAGTACCGTATCAATTCACGAGGTCCAAGAAGTATTCCTGTAACCTTCATAAAACCTCGATGATCTCATAATATAGGAGGAATTCAGATGTCAACAAAACGTCGTTTGTTCACTTCTGAATCAGTAACTGAAGGTCATCCAGATAAGATCTGTGACCAAATTTCTGATTCCATTTTGGATGCTATTTTAGCAAAGGATGCTAATGCTCGTGTTGCGGCTGAAACTTCAGTGACAACTGGATTGGTTCTTGTTGCTGGTGAAATCACTACGTCTACTTATGTAGATATTCCAAAGATTGTTCGCGAAACCATTAAAGGTATTGGTTACGATCGTGCGAAATATGGTTTTGACTCCGAGACATGTGCTGTATTAACCTCAATTGGTGAACAGAGTCCTGACATTGCCATGGGTGTTGACCAGGCCCTTGAAGCACGTGAAGGCCTAATGTCAGATGAAGAAATCGAAGCAATTGGAGCGGGTGACCAAGGGTTAATGTTTGGGTTTGCTTGTAATGAAACGAAAGAGCTTATGCCACTTCCGATTTCGTTAGCACACAAGCTTGCTCGTAAATTAACAGAGGTGCGTAAAGATAAAGTTCTTGAGTACCTTCGTCCGGATGGAAAAACGCAAGTAACCGTTGAGTATGATGAAAATGACCAACCTGTGCGCATTGACACGATTGTTATCTCAACTCAACATAATCCTGAAGTAACATTAGAGCAAATTCAGCGCAACCTGAAAGAATACGTTATCAACCCGGTTGTTCCAAAAGAACTAATCGATGAAAACACAAAATATTTCATTAACCCGACAGGCCGTTTCGTTATCGGCGGACCACAAGGGGATGCTGGCTTAACTGGCCGTAAAATCATTGTTGATACGTATGGCGGCTATGCTCGCCATGGCGGCGGTGCCTTCTCTGGTAAGGATCCAACAAAGGTTGACCGTTCTGCAGCCTATGCAGCTCGTTACGTAGCGAAAAACATCGTTGCTGCAGGTCTTGCTGACAAAGTAGAAGTTCAACTTGCTTATGCCATTGGTGTCGCACGACCAGTTTCGATTTCGATTGATACGTTCGGAACTGGCAAAGTGAGCGAAGAGGTTTTAGTTGATTTAGTAAGCAAAAACTTCGACCTCCGCCCAGCCGGAATCATTAAAATGCTTGACCTTCGCCGTCCAATTTATCAACAAACAGCAGCATACGGTCATTTTGGCCGTACCGATGTTGAGCTTCCATGGGAGCTTACTGATAAAGCGGATACGTTACGTCAAGAAGCGAATCTATAATAAATTAGGGAGTTACATTTCGGATGTAACTCCCTAATTTATTTTTCGTCTAACAATTAGTGTAGTTGTCTTTAAAAATGAATAAAATGTTTAAGTAGGACTATAGAAGTAAAAAATGAAGGTACAGTAAATTTCCTAATGTTTTCAGTGCATTTTTCTAAAAAATAATGGTAGTATTAGATAGATGTTTTTTTAGGTGATGTTTTATTTTGAAATGGAGTAGGTGAGGTACATAATGTGTGGTTTTATCGGTTGTGTACACGACAAAACACAGAATTATAGTGATGAACAAAGACAACAATTTAAACATATGAACGATATCATTACTCATCGCGGACCGGATGATGATGGTTTCTTTTATGATGACCATATTCAATTTGGCTTCCGTCGTTTAAGTATTATCGACATTGAGAGCGGTCATCAGCCGCTTACGTACGAAAATGAGCGCTATTGGATTATTTTTAATGGTGAAGTATATAACTATGTGGAGCTTCGTGAGGAATTACTCAAAGAAGGGTTATCGTTTGCGACGAGCTCTGATACGGAGGTTATTATCGCCCTATACAGCCACTTGAAGGAAAAAGCAGTCGAGAAGCTGCGCGGAATGTTTGCCTTTGTTATTTGGGATAAAGAGGAGCAAACCCTTTACGGTGCGCGTGATCCGTTCGGGATTAAACCATTTTTCTATATGCAGGACGGGGAAAGAACGTTGTTTGCATCAGAGAAGAAAAGTATCTTACTCGCCCTTGAAAATGACGTTTTGGACTATGATTCGCTGCAACACTATTTAACCTATCAATTTGTTCCTGAACCAAACACTTTGTCTGAGGGAATAAAAAAATTAGAGCCAGGTCACTATTTCACAAAAAAAATAGGCGGACCTATGGAAATTAAACGATATTGGAAAGCGCAATTTAAGCCAGTCCAAAAATCAGAATCTGATTTTATTAAAGAAATTAAAGATGTTCTGTTCGATTCTGTTAAAATGCACATGCGCAGTGATGTTCCAGTTGGTTCCTTCCTTTCAGGCGGAATTGACTCTTCGATCATAGCGTCGATTGCGAAAGAGTTCCATCCGGCAATCAAAACGTTCTCTGTCGGCTTTGAACATAATGGCTTCAGTGAAATTGATGTCGCCAAAGAGACGGCAGAAAAGCTGGGTGTGGAAAACATCAGCTATGTGATTACACCGCAAGAATATATGAATGAAATTCCAAAAATCATGTGGCATATGGATGACCCGCTGGCAGACCCGGCATGTGTGCCGCTTTACTTTGTTGCACGTGAAGCGCGTAAACATGTTACAGTGGTCCTATCTGGTGAAGGGGCCGATGAATTATTTGGCGGCTATAATATTTACCGTGAGCCGCAAGATTTAGAAGTGTTCAATAAAATTCCGCGGGTAGGAAAAGTCCTATTAAAAGGGATTGCGAACATGATGCCTGAAGGAACAAAGGGAAAAAGCTTCATTGAACGCGGTGTAACACCGATGGAAGAACGTTATATCGGGAATGCCAAGATGTTTACGGAAGAAGAAAAACGTGACCTTTTGAGCGTCTATCGTGAAGGATTGAACTACTTAGATATAACAAAACCGCTTTATCAGGAATCAAAAGGTTATGATCCTGTTGATCGGATGCAATATATTGATATTCATACATGGATGCGCGGCGACATTTTGCTTAAGGCAGATAGAGTCACAATGGCACATTCGTTGGAACTTCGAGTTCCATTCCTTGATAAAGCCATGTTTGAGGTGGCATCGAAAATACCGACCAGCTTGAAAACAGCAAATGGTACGACAAAATATATTTTACGAAAAGCAGCTGAAGGCATTGTGCCGGCGCATGTGCTTGACCGTAAAAAGCTCGGCTTCCCAGTGCCGATTCGCCACTGGTTAAAGGCGGAAATGAATGAATGGGCGAAAAAAATAATCCGTGAAAGTAACACGGATCATTTAATTAATAAAACATACGTTTTAAGACTGCTTGAAGACCATTGCCAAGGCAAAGCTGATAACAGCCGGAAAATCTGGACGGTATTAATGTTTATGGTTTGGCATCAGGTATATGTGGAAAACGTTTATTCTTTTCAACGTGATTTTGCGCTGCAAAAAGAATTACAAACAATGAAACACTAATATGAAAGCACCCATATGATGAGATGGGTGCTTTTGTTTTGAGGTTGGGACAAGGAACCTGTCCCTATTTATTTTTCTGTATTTATGATTGCAAGGACTTATAATATTGTGCCTTCTCCGCATATTCTATATAAATGCGTTCCATATCTTTTTTGTCTTCCGCTGTTAATTCTCTAATAACTTTTGCAGGTCTGCCGAATGCTAAGCAATTAGGGGGGATTTTTTTCCCTTGGGAAACCAGACTGCCGGCACCAATAAAAGCACCTTCGCCGATTTCAGCTTGGTCAAGTATAATCGAACCCATACCGATTAACGCTCCTTTTCTAATGATACAGCTATGGAGAATGACCTGATGGCCAACGGTTACCTCATCCTCTAAAATTAGCGGGTTATTGGGACTTTGGTGTAAGATAGAATTGTCTTGAATATTGACTTTGTTACCTATCTTAGTTGGTGCGACATCACCTCGAATTGAGGTGTTAAACCAAACACTGGATTCTTCACCGATTTCAACATCACCGGTAATCGTTACATAATCGGCAATAAAAGCAGTTTCGGCAATTAAAGGATATTTATCTTTAAACGGATAAATCATTCTTTTCGCTCCTTTATGAGTGATAGTTCTATTGTAGCGAAAACGTTAGGCACTTTTCAAAAGGTTTAACTTTTTAAATGAAGGCAATTTGTCCATTATGGCTGGTGCACCCGATTTTGCAGGTTCATTGTTCATCTATGGTAAAATGAAATATAACTTTTCTAGGGGGAAATAAAAATGTGGAAGTGGGAAGCTGAAGGGGAAGCGAAGGCGGTCATCGTCATTGTTCATGGAGCGATGGAACACCATGGCAGATATGGCTGGCTGATTGAGATGTGGCGTTTATCTGGCTTTCATGTCATTATGGCTGACCTTCCAGGGCAAGGGATGACGACCAGAGCCAACCGCGGCCATATCGATTCTTTCGATGAATATATTTTTGAAGTTAAGGATTGGGTCCAAGCTGCTTACCGTTATGATCTGCCTGTTTTTTTACTTGGACATAGTATGGGCGGATTAGTCTCGATTCGCTTACTTCAAGAAGAGAAGTTAAATGTCGCAGGGGTGATTCTATCTTCCCCGTGCTTAGGACTGGTCCATTCCCCTTCCAAATTTTTAGATGCGCTATCCCATGTGTTGAATGTGGTTTTTCCTTCGTTACGAATGAATTCAGGATTGACTGTCCAAATGGCGACGAGAAATGAAGACGTAAGGGAAGTGGACTCGAATGATACCCTTTACGTGACAAAGATATCGGTTAGATGGTATCGTGAACTTGCTAAGGCGATGAAGCAATCGTTTGTCAATCTCGAAAAAATACAGGATATCCCTATGCTGGTCATGCAGGGTGGAGATGACAAAATCGTCAATAAAACGACCGTTAAGGAATGGTTCAATCATGTCCCACTATCCGAAAAGAGATATAAGGAATGGCCGAAATGCTACCATGAAATTTTTAATGAACCGGAGCGCGAAGAGGTCTTTGAATACGCAAAAGATTTTGTTTTGAGTCAATTAAAAGCAATCGGATATATCGTTTAGAAAGGTTGTTGTTTCCATGATGCCAATCACCCTCATGTCCAGGGTATACCGCAAAATTCTTCCAGCAGTCCATCAAGAATTGGCTTATTGGAAAAGCCGGGCTGAAAAAATACCCAATCCGGAGTTACGAACTCAGGCGCTTGCCAGTATTGAGCATAAAACGTTTCACTGTGAAGGTGGAGCAATCTTAGCGCTCACAGCCGGCGCGGATTATAAGAAAGCAATCAAGTTTATCGTCGCTTATCAAACGATTAGTGATTATTTAGACAATCTTTGCGACCGAAGCACATCGCTTGATCCTGAGGACTTTACGGCCCTTCATGAGTCGATGGCTGATGCCCTTTTACTTAGGACTGATAGGAAAAACTATTACCGGCTTCGCGAGGATCAAGATGATGGGAATTATTTGCAGGATTTATCACAAACATGTCGTTCTGTCCTAAATGAGACAGAGCATTACGATGTAATCAAAGATTACCTGCAGGAGCTGTGCCAGTATTATTGTGATTTGCAAATTCACAAACATGTGGTTCACGAGGAGCGGGTGCCGCGGCTTGAAAGATGGTTCCATCGTTACCAAAATCGGCTCCCTGAGATGGAATGGTATGAATTCTCCGCCTGTTCCGGTTCGACATTGGGAATTTTTTGTTTAATATCGTATGCCATGCGTGAGGATTTTCAGGCAAGTGACGCCGAAAATATTCGTAACGGCTATTTCCCTTATATTCAAGGTCTCCATATTCTCTTGGATTATTTTATTGATCAAGAGGAGGATATGGCCGGAGGGGACTTAAACTTTTGTTCGTATTATGACAATCAGGAAACACTTTTTCAACGGCTAAAGCATTTTGTTGTGGAAGCGGACAGGCATACGGAGTACCTTCCGCATAAGAAATTCCATCAGCTTATTAATCGGGGGTTGTTAGGAATTTACTTATCGGATGAAAAGGTCAGAAAACAGAAAAATGTCCGCAAACTGGCAAAGGGAATCATTAAATCAGGCGGATGGGTCAGTTATTTCTTTTATTTTAACGGACGCGCCTACCGCTCAGTGCAAAAATTAGTTCCAGCGTTTGTGACAAGACTTATGGTGAAATAAAAAACCAGGCCCGGCCTGGTTTTTTAACGTTTTTCTAATGCCACAATAAATGGCGGGTTATTTTGCTGATTGATAAATTGGTATCGCAGCACATGTGCTTTTTTTTGGTCTAAGTGTTGGCAGAATTGAAGAAGGATGTCCCGTTCCACCGCACCTTGTTCGTGCCCATGGTAAATTACAAGGACAATGATTCCCTCTGGCGCCATAATTTCCAATAACTGCTCGATTGCGGCAATGGTTGTATCTGGTTGAGTAACAATGGATTTATCGCTGCCAGGCAAGTAGCCAAGGTTAAAAATCGCTCCCGTAATGTTTCGCTGATCAGCAGTTGGAATTTTTGCGGAAAGCTGTTCGTGTCCTTCGTGAAAAATGGTCACCCGTTCTGACAAGCCATGTGTCGCCAAGCGCTCCTTTGTTGCCAGGATTGCCTCTTTTTGCACGTCAAAGCCGTAAACTTTCCCGTTGTCTCCAACAAGCCCCGCCAAAAACACGGTATCATGGCCATTTCCAACTGTCGCATCGACGACAACATCACCGGGTTGAACGGCTTTTTCGAGTAAATTTTTCGCAAACGGAAGAATACGCTCCATTTTCATCGGTTCAATGCCCCTTGATAAAATTTACCCTGCCAGCTGTCTCTACGCTTCAGTTCTGCATCAATGGAATTTAATACTTCCCACTTATTCACACTCCACATTGGGCCGACCATCAAGTCAATCGGTCCGTCGCCGGTAATTCGGTGAACAATCATTTCCGGTGGTAAAATCTCCAATTGGTCACATACTAAGTTGACATAGTCCCGTAGTGATAGAAATTCAAGCATACCTTTTTCATATTGCTTGACCATCGGTGTGCCTTTTAAAAGATGGAGCAAATGAATCTTAATTCCCTGAACGTCTAATTTAGCAACTTCACGGGCCGTTTCCATCATCATTTCATTCGACTCAAGCGGCAGTCCATTAATAATATGAGTGCAAATCCGAATTCCATGCTTTCTTAGTTTATTAACACCGTCAATATAACTCTGGAAATCATGGGCGCGATTGATAAGAAGCGCGGTGCGTTCGTGCACAGTCTGAAGCCCGAGCTCTACCCATAAATACGTCCGTTTGTTTAATTCCGCTAAATATTCGACGACATCATCGGGCAAGCAATCTGGACGAGTGGCAATCGACAAACCGACGACGCCTTCCTGCTTAAGGACGGTTTCGTATTTTTCACGAAGAACTTCAACGGGTGCATGGGTATTCGTGAACGCCTGGAAGTAGGCCATGTACTTGCCATCTTTCCATTTCGTGTGCATTTTTTCTTTAATCTCATTAAATTGTGTTTCCAGTGTCTCGACACGATTACCGGCAAAATCTCCTGAACCGGCTGCACTGCAGAAGGTACAGCCCCCATGAGCAACAGTACCGTCACGATTCGGACAATCAAAGCCGCCATCAAGTGCTATTTTAAACACCTTATGGCCGAAATGCCCGCGCAGATGGTAATTCCAGGTATGGTATCGTTTATCATCGGCTGCAAATGGAAAAGGTTTTGTCTGAAGCATGTCAGAAAACCTCCTTTTAATTTTACATAAAAACAATTTTAACATGAAGCCAAGCCTTATCCAATTGTAATTGTTTCAAAGAAAGTTGGTAAAAAATTATCCTTCGGTTTCTGTAATAGGAAAAAGAATGGAGAACACAATAAGAAATGAAGCCGTGCGCTTCATAGCAGGGATTGAAGGGGGTTCTTAAATGGCTACTCGTGATTCAATGGATAACCTGATGCAGCAGTGTGAGGATGCTATTCGATTTGCCGAGGAACAATATAAGCAAAGCAGCCTCCAAGAACAATATAACGATGATAATTATACACAGGCACTACAGGCTCTCGAAGACACTTACGGTGATATCGCCAAAATGGCCCATTTTGCTAATTCGCAACAGCGGGAGCAGCTCCATAGGATGAGACTTCAGCTGCAGCAACTGCAAAACTCAATGATATTAAAAGGCCATTAAGAGGAGGAGAAACTTCTTGAAAAAAAGATCAAAACAGCAAAATCCAGAACAAAAAACTCGAAATGGAATCAATAATCAAGATCTCGAACTCGGCCAGGATGTTGACCTTGTTAAAAAAGCAAAAAAGAAATTTGAACAATCAGGCGGTCAGCCAGTAAAATCCAAAATGCATCAAGAATAAAACCTTTAAATCTCTCAACAATTTGTTGGGAGATTTTTTTGTGGGTATTTTAAAAAAATTCTTTTAAATCACTTGGAACATCAATTTCTTAATAAAAACAACATGAAAATAGAAGAAAACCATGTTCACATTTTAGCAACAACTACAATTTTTTGTGTGATGTAGCTCACAGATGGGGAGTGTTTAACATGGTTTAAATGAGATATGGATTTAAAAATCTCATTCCATGAATACCACTTTTTGCTAAGTGAACCTACTTAGCACCTTTCTTAGAACATTTTGTGAATGCGTTCACATTTTATCCACAAATTTTGCTTAGCAAAGGAAGTATTGAAATGAAAAAATACCTTTTTATCGGTAGCATCATTCTGGCCTTTATGTTTCCTTCGGTTAGCTTCGCTGAGAGTAAAATTTTAAGCTTGGAAGAGCTGACGATACAAGTCATGCCGGAGTATGCATATCATCCAAATGATCAACAAAAAGATTATCCACCGCTGTTAATTGGTTATCAGGGATCAATGGTAAATACCTCTGATCAGCCGCAAAAAGGACAAATTGAAATACCGCTGCCAATGGGAGAGAAAAACTTCCGAATTGGCTATGTGGCAGATTACTCAAGCGATTTACGAACGACCTATGAAATTGAATATGCCATCGACCGTGAAAAAGGAACGATTTCCTGGACAACAAGTGAAGAGATTGGTCCGAATGAACGCTATAAATTTGTTATTGAATTTTATACAGACAGCCTAAAGATAAATAAAGGAAAGAAAACCTTAGCGTATCATTTTAAAAGCTTTGCTGATATCGGACTCGTCAACGTTACCTTTACAGAGCCGACTAAGGCAAAAAAATTCAAGCTCTCACCGGCCCCTGATGAAAACCAGAATCATGGTGAAGCAGCTAACATTTTCTCCTACCTTTTCCAGGGGGTAAAAGCGGGTGAAGAAAAAAACCTCACCTTAACATATGAACGCACCGAAACGAAGCCGAACACAGAGCTTTTAAATGATTCAGCTGAAGTAAAAGTAAACGAGAATAAGAAAGCCACAATTATTGCCGTTAGCGCATTTAGCGGGATTAGTGTTGTATCTGTGGCTGCCTTGACTATCCTGATAAGAAATCGCAGGAAAAGGCAGTAATAAACAGAAGCGCCTTTTGGCGTGATTCCATGGGAATTAAGGTGCCTTCAAGGTACTTTAATAAATGGCTGTGTTAAAGAACATTGTTGATTTTGAGCACAATGTTGATTGGAGTGGAAGGCGCGAGACTCCTGCGGGAGCAGCGGGACAGGTGAGACCCCGCAGGCGCTTTAGCGCCGAGGAGGCTCACCGCCCGCCCCGCGAACCGCTCGCGCCTGGAACGGAAATCAACATTCACTTTTAACACAGCCTAATAAATAAATAGAGAGTATCCAGATTATTCATGGGAGGTGAAATAATGTTTAAAAAGCTTCTAAAGATGGACAAAAAGTTTTTAATCGTCTTAGCACTACTTATCGGCGTGTTTTTATCATTTTCGACAGTCAAAACAATGGCTTACTTGGATTCACCGGGATTTTGTCAGAACTGTCATACGATGAAATCCGTTTATTCGTCATTCGTGGATTCAACTCATTCCGATTTGCAGTGTAATGATTGTCATTTGCCGCACAAGAGCGAGGTTGGGAAGTTATTTTTTAAAGGCCGCGCCGGGATGACACATATTTATTTCAACACACTCGGAACAGACGATATTCCGGATGTAATCCAGGCGACGGACCGCACAAAGGATATCATGAATGACAACTGTATCTCGTGCCACAAGAGTACGCTCAGCAATGTCTCACATGACGCTAAGGATAAGTGTATTTCCTGTCACAAAACAGTTCCACATGGGAAAGGCTTTAAAGATGATCATTATAATAAGCCACCTAAATCAGGAGAATTATTAGAAAATAAGGGAGGATTTTAAAAAATGGGAAGGATTCGATATGGGGCATATCTTCTCCTGCTGGCATTTGTGTTGATGATCACTGGCTGCAGCAATGATTCCGGTGAAAAAACAGCTGCGGCAGCAGGCAAGAAGACAACAGGCCTTTCAGCCGATGAAATAAACAATGAAGCATTTAAGGACTTATTTCCGCTACAATATAACAGCTACAAGAAAAATGAAAAAATGGAAGACACAAAATACGGCGGCTCTGTAAAAAGGAGTAAATTTGACCCAGACAAGGAGCCGCTGTTACCAATTCTTTTCAATGGCTATGGCTTTGCGACTGAATACAATGAAGACCGCGGTCACACATACGCCTTAGAGGATATCCGCAGTGTGAAGAGGATTACTGACAAGTCTGTTGGCTCTTGCTATACATGTAAATCAACTGCTGTTCCGAAAATGATTGAAGAAATGGGCGACAGCTATTGGGGCGCTAATTTTAACAAAGATATTTGGCCAAAAGGCGAAGCGATGGGCCACTCGCCAATCGGCTGTTCCGATTGCCATGATCCAAAAACAATGGATTTACGTGTAACACGTCCTAGTCTTTTTAAAGCGTTGAAGGCAAAGGGTGTCGATGTGTCGAATCCAACGAAGAACGAAATGCGCAGCTATGTGTGCGGGCAGTGCCATGATGAATATTACTTTGCTGCTAATAATAGTGAGGTTACCTATCCGTGGACAAAAGGTTTTAAGCCTGAAGATATGTATGAATACTATAGCACAATCGCAAAAGAAAACGGTTTTGAGAAAGACTGGATCAGCAATATTTCCGGCACACCAATGTTAAAAGCACAGCATCCTGAATTTGAAACACACCTATCAGGCACGCATGGGAAAGCAAATGTATCCTGTGCCGATTGCCATATGCCTTACGAACGTGTCGATGGAAAAAGAAAGATCACATCACACTGGTGGACTTCACCGCTTAAAACGATGCAAACATCTTGCGGACAATGTCACGGTGACCGTGATTTAGACAAACTAAAGGATCGAGTAATTGAAATTCAAGATGCAAATGTGAAGGGATTACATGATGCCCAAGATATTTCCACTTCAGCCCATTACTATGTAAACAAAATGATAACATCAGGCGTGAGCCAGGAAAAAATTAAACAAGCTCAGGAATATGTACGTAAAGGACAATGGTTCTGGGATATCATTGCCGCTGAAAACTCCGCCGGCTTCCATAACCCGCAAGGATCAATGGATTCACTGCGAATTTCAATTGAGGAATCCAACAAGGCCATTCGCCTAGCAACAGAAGAGCTTGTGAAAAAAGGCGTCAACATGGATGAGCTTGACAAGGAAATTGAAAAGGTTAAAAAAGCTGTTGCCGATGAGAAAGTAAATGAGAAGAAAAAAGATCACGCAGTCAACAGCTATTTCCCAGCACAAGCGCCAGTAGTACCTTCAGTTCCAAAAAAATAGACCCTTTCCATTACATTCTTATTCGTCCCGCTAAGAAGGAATAAGAAATTTAAGGAAAGAGCCCTTGAATACGTTTTTGAAAGCACTGTTCCAGTTGAGGAACAGTGTTTTCTTGTAGTTATTGTGACAAATTTGTGGCTAGATGTCAATTTGCGGGACTTGTTTTTTGGTTTGGCGAAATTCCTTCGGGAATTGGCGGAATCCTCCTTCAAATCCGCGGGATTATTCTCCAGTGAAACTGGTAATGAAAAATGATTGCACCCAAACTAAAAAAAGACTAAAATAGCCTAGGGATTTGAAATAGTTAATGTTAAAGGAGCGTTTTTCATGCCTCGTGCCTTATGGCTTTTAATCATCGGGATGGCAGTGAATGTAATAGGCTCTTCTTTTTTATGGCCTTTAAATGCAATCTATATTCACAATCATTTAGGAAAGTCCCTCTCCGTTGCAGGGATTGTCCTCATGCTCAACTCGGGAGCAAATGTAATTGGAAATCTTTATGGCGGCTTTTTATTTGATAAAATTGGCGGTTATAAATCTATTATATTGGGAATTGCTATTTCCCTCTTATCATTAATCGGCCTATCTATCTGGCATGACTGGCCACAATACGTCGTTTTCCTTACCATTATCGGCTTTGGAACAGGAATTATTTTTCCATCGATGTATGCCATGGCAGGTTCAGTTTGGAAAGAAGGCGGGCGTAAATCGTTTAACGCCCTTTATGTCGCTCAAAACCTCGGCGTTGCCGTAGGTGCGTCACTTGGCGGATTCGTAGCAGCTTACTCCTTCCAATTAATCTTCTTAGCGAATACCATCATGTATGTAATCTTTTTACTAATTGCCATATTTGGATATAAGGGAATTGTGGTAGAGCCTGCGAGACACAGCCATCATGAAAAAGCAGTGAAAACTGTAAAAAGCAAAGGCAATCTGCAGGCTTTACTGATTGTTTGCGCGGGTTATTTACTCTGTTGGGTTGCTTATAGTCAGTGGACAACAACCATTGCTACTTACACACAGGAAATCAATATTTCATTGAAGCAATATAGCTTACTATGGTCGATTAACGGTGCTATCATCGTTCTTGGACAGCCGCTATTAAACGGAGTGCTTAAGAAACTTTCCGCATCACTCAAGGTGCAAATCCTTATTGGAATTGGAATTTTTATCGTTTCATTTTTAGTTGCTGGAAAAGCGAGTGCTTTTTCGGGATTCCTCGTTGCTATGATTATCTTAAGCATCGGTGAAATGTTCATCTGGCCTGCCGTACCTACCATTGCTTTCGATTTAGCTCCTAAGGGGAGAGAAGGCTTTTATCAGGGAATCGTCAACAGCACAGCTACAGGCGGCAGAATGGTTGGTCCATTACTAGGCGGAATAATAGTAGATACGTATAGCATGTCCTCATTATTTTTCGTATTGATCGGACTATTCCTAATCGCAATCCTCACCACACTTATGTATGATCGTGGAATAAAAAGGAAAATGGTGTCAGGCACCCTTCGTGGACAAATGTAACATTTGTCCACGTGGGAAGGACAGTGGGGAATGAATCTCCATTGTCTTTTCTTTTGGTTGTTTATAAAGAAGATTTCCTGTCCATCCTGAATTTAGGCGCAAGTTTACTTGCATACCATCGAAAAATTTAATACAATAACCGTAATACTTTTATATTAGAAAAACAGTGATCAGGAGTAGTAATGGTCAATACCCGAAATGTAGAGAGTTGACGGCTGGTGGAAGTCAACCGGGTACATCATGAACTCGCCTTTGAGTTGCAGGCATGAAAGAACAGTAATGCTTGCCGTATTCCGCGTTAAGGATGAATGAAGCGAGTGCATGCATGCACTAATGTGGGTGGTACCGCGGGAAGATACATACAATCCTCTCGTCCCTTTTTGGGATGAGGGGTTTTTTATTTTTTTATAGGAGGAAAGCATTATGAGTTTCGACCATCAGCAAATCGAAAAGAAATGGCAACAGAAATGGGAAGCAGAAAAGACATTCAAAACGAGTGAAGAATATGATAAACGCAAGTTCTACGCGTTAGATATGTTTCCCTATCCATCAGGTGCTGGGCTTCACGTTGGACACCCTGAAGGCTATACAGCTACTGATATCCTATCTCGTATGAAGCGGATGCAGGGATATAACGTCCTTCACCCAATGGGCTGGGATGCATTCGGACTGCCGGCAGAGCAATACGCGCTAGATACAGGCAACGATCCTGCCGAATTTACCGAACAGAATATTAACACTTTCCGCAGACAAATTAAAGCGCTTGGTTTCTCCTATGACTGGGATCGCGAAGTTAACACAACCGACCCGGAATATTATAAATGGACCCAGTGGATTTTCTTAAAGCTTTGGGAAAAAGGGCTTGCTTATATTGATGAGGTAGCCGTAAACTGGTGCCCGGCACTTGGAACCGTTTTAGCAAACGAAGAAGTCATTGATGGTAAAAGCGAACGCGGCGGCCATCCGGTTGAGCGCCGTCCGATGAAGCAATGGATGTTAAAAATTACCGCTTACGGTGACCGCTTACTTGAAGATTTAGAAGAGCTTGATTGGCCGGAAAGCTTGAAAGACATGCAGCGTAACTGGATTGGCCGTTCTGAAGGGGCGGAAGTAACCTTTGCAATCGACGGACATGATGAAACCTTCACTGTTTTCACAACTCGTCCGGATACGTTATTCGGTGCAACCTATGCTGTTTTGGCTCCGGAGCATGCCTTTGTTGATAAAATTACGACAGCCGAACAGCGCGCTGCAGTTGAAACTTATTTAGATAAAGTGAAGATGAAAAGCGATCTTGAGCGCACGGACTTAGCTAAAGAGAAAACAGGCGTATTTACCGGTGCCTATGCCATCAATCCTGCCAATGGCGAAAAAATGCCAATCTGGATTGCCGATTATGTATTAGTAAGCTACGGAACCGGTGCGATTATGGCCGTACCTGCTCATGATGAGCGCGACTATGAATTCGCGAAGGAATTCGGTCTGCCAATCAAACCAGTTGTTGCTGGCGGCGATGTAGAGAAAGAAGCCTATACGGGTGATGGTGAACACATCAACTCCGACTTCTTAAATGGATTAAATAAAGAAGAGGCAATTACCAAAATGATTTCCTGGTTAGAGGAAAAAGGCATCGGTACCAAAAAGGTAACTTTCCGCTTACGTGATTGGTTATTCAGCCGTCAGCGCTACTGGGGTGAGCCAATTCCAATTATTCATTGGGAAGACGGCACGATGACAGCTGTGCCAGAGGACCAGCTTCCATTGATGCTGCCAAAAACAAAAGATATCAAACCATCCGGAACCGGAGAATCACCACTTGCCAATATTGCCGATTGGGTAAATGTTGTTGATCCGGAGACAGGCAAAAAGGGACGACGCGAAACGAATACAATGCCGCAATGGGCCGGCAGCTGCTGGTATTATTTACGTTATATTGATCCAAAAAACAGCGAAGCACTGGCTTCTGCCGAAAAATTAAATCACTGGCTGCCTGTTGATATTTACATTGGCGGTGCCGAACATGCCGTTCTTCACTTGTTATATGCCCGTTTCTGGCATAAATTTTTATATGATATTGGTGTTGTTCCAACAAAAGAACCATTCCAAAAGTTATTCAACCAAGGGATGATTTTAGGCGAAGGCAATGAAAAAATGAGTAAGTCAAAAGGAAATGTGGTTAATCCTGATGATATCCTCGAGAGTCACGGTGCCGATACGCTTCGCTTGTATGAAATGTTTATGGGACCACTTGACGCCTCAATTGCTTGGTCGACAAACGGTTTGGACGGTTCCCGCCGTTTCCTTGACCGAATCTGGCGCTTATTTGTGGAAGAAAACGGTGAATTAAATCCGAAAATCCAATCAAATGAAGAAGCGTCCAATTTGGAAAAGGTTTACCATCAAACTGTGAAAAAGGTCACCGAGGATTACGAAGGCTTGAGATTTAATACCGCAATTTCACAAATGATGGTCTTCATTAACGAAGCATATAAAGCAACAGTACTACCTAAGGATTATGTAGAAGGGTTCGTCAAAATGCTTGCACCTGTTAGTCCACATATTGCAGAAGAGCTTTGGAATAGATTAGGACATAGCGAAACAATCTCTTATGAGGCTTGGCCTGCATACGATGAAGCAAAGCTAGTTGATGACCAAGTGGAAATTGTCATTCAAGTAAATGGTAAGGTAAAGACAAAGCTTATGGTGCCAACGGATGCGAGCAAAGAGGCATTGGAAGGCATTGCAATGGACGATGACCGCGTGAAGGAACAAATCGAAGGAAAGACAATTCGCAAAGTTATCACGGTTCCGGGTAAACTAGTCAATATCGTAGCAAATTAATAAAGAAAACTCGCCGATTGGCGAGCCGTTAGGCGGTTCATGAGGCGTAGTTGCACTTATGCCTGATGGGAAAGTTATACTTTCCCATCGGCTAAAATAGAACATCCTCCTGCAAAACTGGGGGATGTTTTTCTGAAGGGATGAATAGGATGGAAGCAATTCAAACGATTACACCAGAAGAGTTACAAAAGAAGCTCGCGGCAGGGGAAAAGCTAGAGCTTGTGGATGTTAGAGAAGATGAAGAAGTAGCAATGGGGATGATTTCGGGAGCAAAGCATATTCGTATGGGGGAAATTCCTGCTAACTTGGACTATTTTGATAAGGATAAAGAATATATTTTTATCTGCCGCTCAAGCGCCCGCAGCGGTAATGTTTGCTACTACCTTCAGGATCAGGGCTACAAAGTCCGCAACATGATAGGCGGCATGATGAATTGGACTGGAGAAACGAAATAACCGATTCCATTTTTGGAATCGGTTTTTCTTTTTAATGAAACTTGTTAATGACATCAATTTTGACTTTTATGAGATAATTTTGAGCAATTACTAGATATTTTTGAGCACTTACGACATATTTTCATTCATTTAGAACACATTAACTGAAACTTACGACATTTCCTGGATAATATTTGAAAAAACGTAACTTTTCCAGCTCTCTCTTTTATAAAATTCAGAAAAATGGTCAATAATGATATTAAAAAGGGAGAGGGAGAGTAGATTGATACAGGTGAAATTGTTTGATCGGGAGCATGAGAAGGATTTGGAAAAGGAAATGAATCGTTTTCTAAGAGGAATAGATGAAAAGAGTCTGCTAGATATTAAGTATAACGTTGCAGCGATGCCGGAGGAGGAAGAGGAAGAACAGATTTATTGCTTTACAGCGATGATTATTTACAAGGCCTGACAAAAGTCAGGCCCGATTTTTTGCCGCTAGAGCGGCATTGGTTCCCGCAAGCCTGCCGGTCACAAGTGCGGAGGTAATATTATACCCTCCTGTATAACCATGAACATCAAGAATTTCACCGCAAAAATATAAACCATCCATTAATTTCGAGCCCATCGTTTGCGGTTCAATTTCCTTAACAGACACGCCGCCGCCCGTGACAAATGCTTTTTCAAGTGGAAGTGTGCCATTAACGTTAATCAAGAATTGCTTGCAGCTTTTAGAAAAACTACGAATTTTTTCATTGGAAATCATGCCTCCCTGCTCGGAAGGGTCGATACCATTTTGTTCTAATAGAAATAGTAAATAACGTTCAGGCAGCAAGCCCTTTAACGTATTTTTAATACTTTTCTTAGGCTCACTTTTTACAAGTCTAACAATTTCCTGAACAATTTCCTCTTCTTTTTTATCTGGAAGGGCATCGAGGCTCATGGTAACCTCTTTTAATTTCCACTTCTTCATCGCCTTCACAACAAACTGGCTGCAGCGCAGTACTGCAGGACCGCTGATGCCAAAATGAGTAAACAGCATGTCCATCCGATGGGAGATAATTGGCTTTCCTTTTGGATTTAACACACTTACGTCAATATCGCGCAATGACAATCCTTGCAGAGTCTTATTTCTTATAAAAAGTTCACTAGACGTGACAGGGACTTCGGTTGGAAACAATTCGGTAATCGTGTGTCCAGCCTTCTTCGCCCAGGCATAGCCGTCGCCGGTTGATCCTGTATGGGGGACCGATTTGCCGCCAACAGCAATGACGATGGATTTAGCGGCAATTTTTTGGCCATCCTTTAATAAAACAGCAGCCGTTTGTCCATTTTCATAGATGACTTCCGCTGCCGGGGAGTTTTTGAATACACGAACATGAAGCTTCTCTAATTGCTCCAAAAGAGCATCGACAACGGATTGAGCTTTATTCGAGACGGGGAACATCCGCCCGTGATCCTCTTCCTTTAAGGAAATTCCTAATTTTTCAAAAAAGACAATAATGTCCTCGTTACTAAAAATGGAGAAAGCACTGTATAAAAATTTCCCGTTTCCAGGCAAATGTTTAATGATTTCTTCCACAGGCAGACGGTTTGTGACGTTACAGCGTCCACCACCGGATATCGCCAGTTTTCTGCCAAGCTTGTCGCCTTTATCGATTAACAGCACCTTTGCCCCTTTTTCACCAGCGGCGATGGCAGCCATTAACCCTGAGGGGCCGCCGCCAATGATGATTACATCGTATTCCATATTTGCACCAACTTTATGTTCATTCATTTTTATCGGTAACCTAATGGTATTTATACCAATTACTCCATTATAACCATTTCAGCCCATACTGAAAACAAAACAAATGGACAACAATTTTTAATAAATTTTTGGGGTTGTTAGTGGCGCCATTGGGAAAAGAGTTGTAAACTACAATAGTGTGCAAAAAAAGTCGAATTTACTTGATGAGGCGCTTGCGCTTTTCGAATTAGGAAGGGATTTTATGCAGTCTAAGCTTTTAAGAGGAACATTTATCTTAACCTTTGGAACGATCCTATCAAAGGTTATCGGCTTAATTTACGTTATTCCATTTTATCAAATTGTCGGAAAATATGGGACACAGCTTTACTCTTACTCGTACGTCCCATATACAATTTTTATTAGTGTTGCCACGGCTGGTGTACCGCTCGCAGTGTCAAAGTTTATTTCAAAATATAATGCCCTTGAAGAATATGCCGTTGGCCGAAAACTATTTAAATCGGGAATAGTGGTCATGCTATTTACGGGGATTGCAGCCTTTCTTGTCATGTATTCAGCGGCACCGTTGTTGGCAGAGATGAGTCATCCTGGTAAAAAAGACATGGCAAGTGTTATTACCGTCATCAGAGCTGTTAGTTTCGCGTTGATTGTTGTGCCATTTATGAGCTTAATCAGGGGATATTTTCAAGGACATCAATCAATGGGACCTTCTGCTGTTTCACAGGTTGTGGAACAAATCGTCCGGATTATTTTCACGCTTGCCGGTGCCTATGTTGTCCTGAAATTTTTAAATGGAACGATTGTTTCAGCGGTTAGTGTCGCAACTTTTGCTGCCTTTATTGGTGCAATCGGCGGCTTGATCGTTTTATTTTGGTATTGGTATAAAAGAAAACCATATTTGGATCAGCTTTTAGACCACGATAAAGGAACCATCGATATCTCGTTAAAGGAAATCTATAAAGAAATATTTATTTATGCAGCACCATTTGTGTTTGTCGGGATTGCCAATCCACTATTTCAATTCATTGACCAAATTACTCTTACGAGAGCTTTGACGGATATCGGATTGAATAAGAAGTTAGCAGATGTTGCTTTTGGTATCTTAAATTTTGAATCACATAAAATTGTCATTATTCCTGTTTCACTTGCAACGGCTTTCTCTTTAACACTAGTGCCAAGCATTACAAAAGCATTTGTTGAGAATGATCGCCAAAGTATGAACCGACAGTTAAACCAGACATTTCAAGTCTTATTGTATTTAACATTACCGGCAGCGATCGGATTGTCTTTATTGGCCGAACCAGTTTACACTGCGTTTTATGAGCACGATGCCCTCGGAACGCAGGTATTAGGCGCCTATGCTCCGGTTGCGATTTTATTTTCTCTATACGCGGTCACAGCTGCCATTCTGCAGGGAATCAATGAACAGCGCTTTACCATCTTAAGCTTACTTGTTGGTTTATTGGTAAAACTAGCTTTGAATATCCCACTAATAAAAATGTTCGAAACACGAGGTGCCGTATTAGCAACAGCACTTGGCTACACAGTAGCGATTATTATTAATTTGATTGTAATTAAAACCTTTTCGCGTTACCAATTCCGTCTTGTTTGGCGAAGGAGCTTACTAATCGTGATTTTTGCAGGATTGATGTGGGCGGGGACAGAGATTGTTTATAAATTCCTTTTGCTATTTCTTTCACCAGCATCAAAGGGGCAATCTGTCTTAATTATCCTAGTAAGTGCTGGAGCAGGTGCTGGCATCTATTTTTTCCTTGGATTAAAATCAGGGCTCGTTGACCGATTATTTGGAGATCGGGTTGTTCGTTTAAAGCAAAAATTAAGACTTCGCACCTGAAAATCTTCTAAATGTAAGGGGGATTATCATTGAGAATTGATAAAATGCTCGCCAATCTCGGCTACGGCAGCCGCAAGGAAGTGAAGCAGCTGCTGAAAAGAGGGGCCGTTAAAGTAGATGATGTCGTGGTTAAGGATGCCAAGCAGCATGTCGATACAGCAAAACAAACTGTCACCTTAAATGGCGAAGTTGTTGAATACAAAGAATTCATCTATCTGATGATGAACAAGCCGCAAGGGGTATTGTCAGCGACAGAAGATAACTCATGTGAAACGGTCATCGATTTATTGGAGATGGAGGATCAGGTGTATGAGCCGTTTCCAGTTGGGCGGTTGGACAAGGACACAGAAGGCTTGCTGCTGATTACGAATGATGGTCAATTAGCGCATCGTTTGCTTTCACCGAAAAAGCATGTGCCGAAGACTTACTTTGCAGTGATTGATAGGGAAGTGGACGCGGCAGACGTTGAGGCATTTGCAGAAGGGGTAACCTTGGATGACGGTTATGAAACTAAGCCCGGCGATTTGAAAATCTTGAAATCCGGGGTTCGTTCTGATATTGAGCTAACCATCACCGAAGGCAAATTTCATCAGGTGAAAAGGATGTTCGAAGCGGTTGGAAAAAGTGTTGTGTACCTAAAGCGGATTACAATGGGACCTCTGCCGTTGGACGAAACACTTGAGCTCGGTGAATACCGGGAATTAACAGACGAAGAAGTAGAGTTATTGAGGAATTATCAGGTAAAATAGAGAATATTTATGAAAAAGCAGCTGAAAAGTAGGCTGCTTTTTCATTTTTTATATACTTTGATGTTCAATGAATTTAAAGTTTCTGCCTTAAAAGGGTTATTGATACCCTTTAATATTCAACAAATTTTCCAAGTCAACGATTTCAAAATTCCTTTTTTGCAATTCCTCGATTAACAGTGGTAAAGCTTTTTTGGTCTCAACTTTATCGGAATCTGAGTGCATTAAGATAATGTCGCCATTTCGAACATTTGCCAGCACATTATTAACGATATTTTTGGAATCCTTTTGCGACCAATCTAAAGTGTCAAGCGACCAAAGGACAATGGAATATCCTTCTTGTTTGGAAATCGCCGCTACATCTGCATTCGTATCGCCATAGGGGGTCCGAATGATGGCGGGTTCTTTTCCGATAACAGATTTTATCGCCTGGCCGGTATCGGCAATTTCCTTGCGAACATCTTCTTTACTTAACTTGGTTAATTCAAGATGATGATAGCTGTGGTTTAGGACTAGGTTTCCATGCTTGAATGCCTCCATAACAACATCCGGGTGCTCCTTAACTTTACTTCCGATAAAGAAGAAATTTCCCTTAACATGATGGGCCGCTAAAATATCAATGATGGCCGGGGTGATGACTTCATCTGGACCATCATCAAATGTTAGGGCAACTTTCTTTTTATTTGGTCCATTAATAAACACATTTTCTTGATTTTTCGCAAAAAGGACAATTTCCTTCCGCCATTTCTGCATCGATGCCCAAGCTGAGTCGGTTAATTTATTCGATGTTCCTTTTATATCTAGAATATAATCGCCTGTCGATTCTGCTCTTTTAGGATTAAAAACGGAAATATGATCGATGGTCTTGCTGCTATTCGGAATGATTATTTTTAATTGAATGTCTTGACCCGCTTCATAAAGATAAATATTTTCATTGTTGTTGTCCTTTATCTCTGCTGGCTGTCCGAATGCTTTTACAATCATCTGCTCGGATACATCTTTCAAATCACTCGCATAAGAGCGGACATCGAAAATTTCGCCTGCCTTGTTGTATCCTAGAACCATATTCTTTTTATTAAAAGTAGCATAGAAGCCAAGGCCTGCTTGATCGACCGTATCAGGGTCTCCCCATTTAGTTTTTACCTGTTCTATAGTGCTATCAAACGCATTAAATGGACAGTTTTTAACCGTTCCGTTCTTAGCCAATTCCATCATTTCAGTAAGATACTGTGAATTGGGGCGGTTTACTTCCTTAGGATGTATGGCATTTTCTTTTGGTGGCAGGTTTTTACTGTCGTGTGGCTTTTCAGAAACACATGCTGTTACTATGATGGAAGAAAAGAACAGAATCACCCACAAGGTTTTGGGTAATTTCCCCACGATTCATACCTCCTTAAATTTCTTACCTTTATCATAACAAAAACATCATTAACATCTAAATATTTTTTAAAAAAATAAAAAGGACAAAGCATGAAGCCTTGTCCATTAAAAGCTATTGGATTTATTACGCCTGTAAGAAGGATTTCAACATCCAGTTATGTTTAGTAAGTTTGCCAATTAGGCCGAGGAACATATCGCTGGTCACTTCGTCGTTACTTTGTTCGGCGACTTCCATCCCCGTTTTTAATTCATCAATGATTAATGAAAAGTCATTGATGACTGACTGAACCATTTCTTCTGCCGTTAATTTTTCATTCGATTCTTCAATCGTTGCCAATTGAAGGGACTCTTTTAAAGTGGAAATAGGGCTGCCGCCATTAGCTAGTAATTGTTCAGCGAATTCATCGATTGTAGCCGCTGCTTCATCATAAAGTTCTTCAAATTTACCATGTAAGGTAAAGAAGTGAGGTCCTTTCACATACCAGTGAAACTGATGTAATTTCGTGTATAAAACGGTCCAGTTGGCGATTTGTTGATTAAGTACTTGTTCGAGTGTCATTCAGCATTCCTCCTAATTTCTTATCTAAATTAATTATAACATATACTATTTTATAATCAATAGTAAATTATAGTTATTATAAATAAGTGAGTTATCATTGTTTATCTTCATAAAATTCATACCCGCCGACATTTTTAATCCAAACCTTGGCATTGTCTCCGTTTTGATCGGCAATCCATAAATCTCTTTGGATGTCAGCCAAGTCCTTTTTCCGCAGCCATGTTAATTTACCGGATGTACGAAGATAGATCGGGGCGTAATCACCATAGTCCTTAGGGGGATGGGTAATTTGTATTTGTTTTTGCTCGCCAATTTTTATCAAAAATAATGAAGGGTCTGGCCTCTGTTTGGCGTCGTTCGACCATTCGCTTTCTTTCACTCTTGAAACAATTAAGGTATTATCATCCTTCCAAGTAAAACCTAATTCCGCAAACTTTTGCGGGGTAAGGATGATTGACTTAAATGCAGGAAGCTCGGTTACTTTCATATCTTTATCTTTGAAGCCTAAGACTATTCTGCCGCCACCAGCAATATACCCTAAGCGATTTTGCTGAAAGGCCCATTTTACTGGGGATTCCCCATTTATTTCATCGATTGTTTCGAAGTGCCGGCCATCAGCCAAAATAACACAGACCATATTGCTGTCCATTGGTCCTGAACCCGGCGGGCTGACGACAAAAGAAACCCACTTTCCATCAGGAGAAAATTGAAAGTTAGATACATAAATTGCCTGAACGTTGATGTTCCCTTTCTTTAATTCACTAGGAATGGTATAAAGGTTCTTCACATTTTTTGTTAGACTGGTGATTTTGTCTAAATCCTTTTCAAGGCCAATTTGAAAGAGAACCGGATTTGTCCAGCCATCGGGCCTTAGGGAGGCGCTTGAAGCTGTAATGAAGGAGCGGCCATCCGGGTACCAGCTGTAATCACCTACCCCCAACGCAATATTATAAAAGTGTTCAAGGTTTGAGACATTTAAGACCCCCCCGCTTTTAAAAGCAAGGATATTCTCGACCGGTGACCACCTGGGATCTGTTCCATCTCTAGAAATCCGTTTGTGCTTTTTCGTTTCAAGACTATACATCCATATTTCTGTTGACTCGATGTTCATTTTAGATTCAACTTCATAAGCAATCCATTTCCCGTCATGTGACCATTTGGGCTGATAATCGTATTTGGCTTTTCCTTTCGTGATTTTTTCTTCCTTACCATTTATTTTAGTCCAGAGAAAGCCATCCCTGACAAAAGCCACTTTTACATTACTTTCATTAAAGGGTTCCGCATTTGCATAGCCGTTAGGTATCAAAAATAGAAAAATAAAAAACAAACAAAGCTGTTTTTTCATCACTCCACCTCATTCTTAATTTCTTCAAGAATTGGTGAATTATGATGAAAAAAAGCAAAGTATTGGATTAGCAGTCCATAAAGAGTTCTTTTAGAAAAAATAAGTAACCGGGTATAACAATGGGTACTATATATCTTAATTAGGTTTAGGTTATGAAGGGGGAATGAATCATGAAACTTACACACGAGCAGGCGATTGAGTTACACGGCTTTAATAACTTAACGAAGTCGTTAAGCTTTAATATGTATGATATTTGTTACACAAGGACGAGGGAAGAACGGGAAGCTTATTTAAACTATATTGATGAAGAATACAGTGGGGAAAGGTTGCAAAAAATTTTGCGGCATGTCTCAGATATCATTGGCGCCCATGTCTTAAATGTTGCCAGCCAGGATTTTGAGCCTGCGGGTGCAAGCGTGACCTTGCTGGTATCGGAAGGGCCTGTGGCAAATGCTCCATCAGAATCATTCGAGGAATCACCGGGGCCGCTTCCCGAATCAGTGGTGATGCAGCTCGATAAGAGCCATATCACTGTTCATACATACCCGGAATTCCACCCTGATGAGGGGATTAGTACGTTTCGGGCAGATATTGATGTCTCAACCTGCGGCGAAATTTCACCGCTTAAGGCACTCCATTATTTAATCCGAACATTTGAAACCGATGTGATGACAATTGATTACCGTGTTCGTGGGTTTACAAGGGATAAAACAGGTCACAAGCTTTTTATCGACCATGAAATTAACTCAATTCAGAATTACATCCCTGAAGATGTCGGTGAATTATTCGATATGATTGATGTAAATGTCTATCAGGAGCATATTTTCCACACAAAATGTAAGCTGCGTGAATTCGATTTAAATAACTATTTGTTTGGCTATACAAAAGACAAGCTGACTCCGGATGAACATATTGAGATAACAGAGAGATTAAAGTTAGAGATGGATGAAATTTTTTATGGGAAAAATATTGTTCCATAAAAGAGCGCAGTTGTTGTGCGCTCTTTTTGTGGGGGATAGGAAAGTATAACTTTTCTATCAGGCATAAGTGCAACAACGCCTCATGAACCGCCTAACGGCTCGCCAATCGGCGAGTTTTCTTTATCATTCATTTAACAAATGGTGAAGCATTCTATTTTTATCATCGAAAAATTGTTTCATGATTCGATAATGATTCGTTTCCTCAAGGCGGCGCTCGTTGATTCCTTCTTCGGAGAACTCAAAAATCCTCGCCTCTGGATATGCCATAATGATGGGAGAATGGGTAGCAATGATAAATTGCGAATTCTCCTGAACTAGGTCGTGGATTCTTGTTAACATCGACATTTGCCGTAATGGCGACAAAGCCGCTTCCGGTTCATCCAAAATATAGATTCCATTACCGCCAAAACGGTGAAGAAATGTAGCAAAGAAGGCCTCGCCGTGTGATTGTTCATGAAGGGAGACTCCGCCAAAGGAATCAATTATCCGTCGACCCCTGCCCTCACGATCCAATTCCTCAATGTTGGAAGCAACATTATAAAAGCTTTCCGCCCGCAAGAAAAACCCATCCTTCGGTTTTTCAATCCCTTTGATTACTTTAAGATAGTCTCCAAGAGGTGAATGGGAATCATAGGTTGAAAAATTAAAATTGAAGGAGCCGCCTTCAGGGTTGAAGCCTAATGCGGTTGCTATCGCTTCTAATAAGGTTGATTTGCCCATTCCGTTTTCCCCAATAAGGAAGGTTACATTGGGATGAAAACTTAGTTCATTTAAGGTTTTAAAACTCGCCAAGTTAAAGGGATATTTTTTAATAGAAGGGACTTCGTCTCTCTTAAGTTTAATACTTCGGATATATTGACTTTTCAGCATAAAACTACCTCTAAAGTTTTTCTTTTATTGTAACACTTTCTGGCGCATCTACTGATTAAATATCTTAATGCATATTTTTAAAGCCTGCCCCATAGATTGGAATGATATATAAGATGGGGGGATGTCTTTGCAATTTTACTATGGACCGCAAATGCCACTACGAATTTTAGATGAGGCCGAATTTTGGAAGCATCAAGAAGAGGAGCATACAGTAGTAATTAGGGAGCTGGTCTCGGGACTGGAGCCGGAATTTGTCGATGCCTTGAAAAAGTGGGAACAAGCTCTTGGGGAAACTCATCAGCAGGTTGTAAAATTTATTGAATCTGTGATCCGCTCAGGTTCTCAAGTATCGGACCAATTGCATCAGCAGGTGCTACAGCTTGTTACTTATTGCTTGCAGGAAAGCGAGTCTTTTATTCAATTATGTGAACAGATTAAAACACATAGTCAAGCTGTAAGCGGTAATCATACTGCTAAAGTGGTTTTAAATCATATTATTCGCGAATCCGAGTACTTTGTCGGAATTGCTCAAGCCTTGCTATCTAGCGGTCAATAAACAAATTTCTTGAATGAAAATCAATGCTTACGGTGACTTTACTTAATATGGAGTCACCTTTTTAATGCTTGACATGGAACCAAAAGGTGTTATATTATTATGTGAAACCAAATGGTTTCGTATTTTATTTAAAGAGGAGCAATCATAATGGAAAATCAAACTCAAACATTACCTGATATTAGACACACACTAGTGTATAATGCACCAATTACGAAAGTATGGAATGCTGTAGCAACATCAGAAGGATTAGCGGCCTGGTTCATGCCAAATGATATGAAACCAGTTGAAGGTCATGAATTTCACCTAAACGCCGGCCAGTTTGGAATGTCCCCATGTAAGGTAACGAAAGTCGACCCGCCAAATAGCCTTTCGTTCAATTGGGGCAAAGATTGGACACTAACATTCGAATTAAAAGAGCTCGATGGAAAAACTGAATTTACGGTTATTCATAGCGGTTGGGATGCTGCCAAAGTCACAGAATTTGGTGCTCCACATACTCCGATTCGCGAAAACATGAATCAAGGCTGGGCGGGTCTTGTACAAAAATTGCAAGGATATGTTGAGGCATAAATGGCTACTTCTTCAGCAAAGCATGATGTCTTTCAAGCCATTGCTGATCCAACAAGGCGAAAGCTGTTGAAACTTCTAAGCAACGAAGAAATGCCTGTCACAGCTATCAGTGGGCACTTCTCGATGAGCCGAACGGCCGTGTCCAAGCATCTGGGTGTATTAGCGGATGCAGGTCTAGTTAAGAAGCAAAAAGTCGGCAGGGAAACAAGGTACAAGCTTGCGCCAGAACCACTACATGAATTAAAAGACTGGCTCCAATTTTTTGAATTATATTGGGAAAATAAACTTGGTGCGCTGAAACGTTTAGTGGAGTCGGATGAGCCCGATAAAGATACCTGAGCCAGGCTAATCGCCTGGCTTTTTGCCTATCTAGGTTGGTGGTAATATCCATGGTTAGAGGAAACAAAAAGCCAGCAAAAATTTTGCTGGCTTTGTCTTAAGCGGTTAATTTAGTAACTTCAGTTTTTTTAATAAAAAACGAAACGATAATTAAAAACCCAATAGTTACAACGCTAACCGAAGAACCGATGACGTTATTTGAATTTAACAAAAATCCGATAAAGATAACGCTCAAAGACAGAATAGCGAAAATGGTCGTATATGGGAACCATTTTACTTTAAAAGCAGGTTGATTTTCGTAAAGCGGTCGCAGCTTTAACTGTGCGGCACAAATACTAATCCAAATGAACATGACTGTAAAACCTGGAATCGTCATGAGATAGCCGATAACCTCACTTGGAGTCAGATAGGCTAAGTAAAGACCAGCTAAAATACAGACACTCGTGATGATAATCCCTGTTAAGGGGATTCCTTTAGAGGATACTTTTGCTAACTTTTTAGGTGCAACACCGCTTTGTGCCATCGAAAACAACGTTCGCGATGTTGCATAAATTCCGGAATTTGCGGCCGAAAGCACTGCTGTCAACAGGACAAAGTTCATAATATGGGCTGCGCCGGGCAACCCGGTGCTGCTGAAAACCTGAACGAATGGACTGTCTGCACCTGTGACCTTGTCCCAAGGCATGATGCCGCATATGATTAGAATTGGTAAAATATAAAAAATGATGACGCGCCAAACTGCCCCTTTAATAATCGTTGGCAAAACGCGCTCCGCATCTTTTGTCTCTGTTACTGCTACCCCGATTAATTCTGCTCCGCCATAGGAAAACATGACAACTAAAAAGGCGCTGAAAGTTCCAGCAATTCCGTGCGGGAAGAAGCCACCATGTGCTGTGTAATTCGAAAATGGATCGTGTACCGTACTAGGAATCATACCAAAAAGGAGCAAGCAGCCTAAAATGATAAAAGCAACTAAAGCAATAATTTTAATCCCAGCAAACCAAAATTCCATTTCCCCGTAATATTTTACTTGAAATAAATTAATCCCAACGATAATAACCGCGCAGAGAAAGCTTAGAAGCCATAACGGGATGGAAGGGAACCAGAATTGCAGGAAGCTTCCGGCTGCTAATAGTTCAACGACGGTTACGATAATCCAGTTGATCCAGTACAACCATCCGACTAGAAAAGAAAACTGGAAGCCAAATGCTTTGTTTACTAGATGCTGCACATTTAAATTTGGAAAGGCTAAGGCCATTTCCCCTAAGGCAGCCATAATTATAAATAGCAAAAGCCCGCCAATTAAATAGGCAACGACGACACTTGGACCGGCAATATTTAACGTGTCAGAGCTCCCTTTAAATATCCCTGTTCCAATCATGCCTGCTAAAGCAATGAACTGAACATGCCGCGGCAATAAACCCTTTTTTAATTCCTGATGATTATTTTCCATGATGAACCAACTTTCTATTCCGCTTAGACGCTTTTAAGCGTTAAAGTATTTTTATACTAATATAGCATAAATTTAATGGCTGTCAATTAGAATTGAGATTCATAATAGTTTTTTGAAACATAGAAATAGCACGCGATTGGCTCGCGTGCTATTCCTATGTTTATATTTAGATTTTGTAGTAGGTTTTAGGAGGACATCTTCACTTTCTTTTGTGTTGTCGTCCATTTTCCACGGCTTGGGCTTATGACCAAGTCATTATAGGCTAAGACATTTAAATCTCGTTGTATGGTGCGAGGAGTGATACCAAATTCCTCTACAAGTTCTTGCGTCGTGACAGTGCCGTTATTTCGAATAAACATGTAGATACATTTGATGCGGTTTAACATCCGGTTAGTCGAAGGTTTCAAAGAACCACTCCCTATCCTTTTTTCAAACCTATGGCAAAATCCTGCTACCGACAGCTTTTTTGAAGAATACTCTTCAAGAATATGTAGTTTTCTTTTCCGCGCAGCCATCTCCTTTTTTTGGGATCAAATGAAGTGAGTACTTTATTGTCTACCTCTAACCATATTGTACCCACAATTTTCAAAAATTTCTACTACTATAGTAAGAAATTAAAATAAACTTAACAATCTTTTACAAAATAGGTGGATTCATCCCCTTTTTTATTATTCTCATACTATAAGTTATGGTGTTGAATGCTTGTTTTATGATGAATTATTTGAATTTTTAGTAAAAAGATTCCCTTTATTTTTGCATAATCGCAATTTTATAAAGAAGTTTAAGAAAAATTGCTTAGCTATTTGCAAAAATGATATTGTTAAAGATGGATAAATATCTTGAATAGGGGGGAATAAAATTGACACAGATTAATTGGATAAGTGAAGTGGAAAAACGAAAAGATGCCCTTGTTAAGGACACACAGGATTTATTACATATTAAAAGTCTTTTGGATGAAGAACATGCAACAGATGAGGCACCGCTCGGGAAAGGTGTAAAAGAGGCACTGGATTTTATGCTTGAGCTCGGTGAAAAGGATGGGTTTACCCAGAAAAACGTCGGGAACTTGGCGGGGCATCTTGAGTTTGGTGAAGGTAAGGAGCTGCTCGGAATCCTTTGCCATGTGGACGTCGTTCCAGAAGGCGATGGCTGGACAAGTGATCCTTTTGGAGCGGAAATTCGTGACGGGAAAATTTTTGCCCGCGGTGCGTTAGATGACAAAGGACCGACAATGGCTGCGTATTATGCAATGAAAATTGTGAAAGAGCTTGGTCTGCCGCTTAAGAAGCGTGTTCGAATGATTATTGGCACCGACGAAGAAAGCAAATGGCGCTGTGTCGATCATTATTTTAAGCACGAAGAAATGCCATCGTTAGGATTTGCCCCCGATGCGGATTTTCCAATCATTAACGCAGAAAAAGGAATTGCTGATTTTGATATGGTTCAGAAGGCGTCAATGCAGGATTCGGCTGAGGCAAATGTAGAGGTCGTGAGCTTTGTTTCTGGAAAAAGATACAATATGGTCCCAGACCATGCCAAAGCTGTCATTTTGGTTAAGGAAAACCAAAATGAGGTGGTCGAACAATTTATCACCTTCATGAAGGAATATGAGCTGGAATATAGTTACCATGCTGAAAATGGAACATTAATTTTAGAAGTAGTAGGCGTTTCGGCACATGGAATGGAACCGAGAAATGGTAAGAATGCCGGTTTGTTTTTAGGTGAATTTCTTTCTAAACTAAGTTTGGATGCAAAATCAGCTCATTATTTCCACTTCTTAACCCGTTATTTCTTTAACGATTCAAGAGGTGTAAACCTTGGTGTGACTTATTCTGATGATATTTCCGGAGAATTAACGATCAACCCTGGAAAACTGGCTTTTTCTAAGGAATTTGGCGGCAGTATCGGGATGACCTGCAGATATCCTGTAACAAACAAAATGGAAGAAACGAAGGAGAAGTTGGATGCGCTTTTGCTAGATGAAGGATTTGCGATTGAAAACTTTTCAGATTCTAAACCGCATCACGTCGATGAAAAAGAATTCCTGATTCAAACCTTGAAAAAGGTGTATGAAGAGCAAACAGGTGAAAAGGCAGAACTGATTGCGATCGGCGGAGGAACGTACGCTCGTTCTCTCGAAGCTGGAGTGGCGTTTGGTCCGTTATTTCCCGGAAGACCAGATATCGCCCATCAAAAAGACGAATATATGTATATTGAGGATTTACTGAGAGCTACGGCTATTTACGCACAAGCGATTTATGAATTAGCTAAAACAGAATAAATAATTCAAAGGGGAAATGGGAGCATGGGATTTGCAATATTAAATGGGAAAATGATTGATCGTTCAGAAGCGAAAGTGGATGTCGAGGACCGTGGCTATCAATTTGGCGACGGGGTGTATGAAGTCATCCGTGTTTATAACGGAAAAATGTTTACCGCCGCGGAACATTTGGAGCGTTTTGGTAAGAGTTCAGACAGTATCGGCATTTCTCTCCCATACAGAACAGAGGAATTATCGGCATTACTAGAAGAGCTGATTGAGAAAAACAATCTGCAGCTTGGGATTATTTATATGCAGCTAACGAGAGGGGTATCTCCTCGTAATCATGCTTTTCCAATTGAGAAGATCGCTCCTGCCCTAACAGCCTATACGAAGGAGTTCGCAAGACCTGATGAAAGCATGAAAAAGGGTGTGTCGACGATTCTGACAGAGGATATCCGCTGGCTCCGCTGTGATATAAAAAGCTTAAATTTGCTGGGCAATTTATTAGCCAAACAGAAAGCAGCGGAAGCAGGCTGTTTTGAGGCCATCCAGCATCGCGGCGAAAATGTGACCGAAGGAAGCTCGTCGAATATCTATATTGTCAAAAACGGTGTGGTGATCACGCATGAATCCAATAATCTTATTTTAAAAGGGATTACTAAAGACGTGATTCTCGAATTGTGCTTGGAAAATAATATCCCTGTAGAAGAGCGGACCTTCACTCTGGAAGAGCTGGCAAATGCGGATGAAGTGTTCCTTTCCAGCACCACTTCAGAGGTCATGCCGATTGTGGGAATAGGCGATAAAAAAGTAACCGAAGGTCATCCAGGCCAAGTAACAAAAAAACTACAAAAACTATTCCAACTAGAAATCGAAAATCAATGCGGCAAACTGAAATAAAACTAGGTGTCAGGCACCATGTGAAAAATTCACATGGTGCCTGACACCCTTTTTACATTAAGATGGATACAATTTGGGGAACATAGACTAAAATTAAGTAAAGGAATGAGAAATGATATGGAGCAGCGAAACCACTTTTTCTTTGCAGTGAAAATTCCGGAAAAAACGAAATTGATTATGAAGAATCATCTGAATCAATTAAAAGAAAAGATCCCTTTTAGCCGCTGGGTCCACCATCAGGACCTCCATATTACATTGGCCTTTCTTGGTGCTGCACCAGCTGAAAAACGTACAGCTGCAGAAAAAAACGTTAATGAGGCGCTTAAGGAGACAGCAGCATTAACTTTGAATATTAACAAGCTGGGATTTTTCGGGATGGAGAATGCCCCGCGTGTGTTTTGGGCCGATACCGAGGAAAGCGCTGAGCTGAAGAATATCAGGGAAAAGGTGTTTTCTGCCTGCGAGAGGGCGGGATTTCAACTGGAAACAAGACCCTTCCGTCCTCATATTACCCTTGCCCGCAAGTGGAATGGAACGACGGCATTTCAAAAGGAATGGTTGGAAATATGGCATGAACTTCAGTCTGCACCTCTTCCATTTCAAACAAATGAGGTCGTATTATACCAAACACATCTTCACCAAACACCAAAATATGAAGTAATTAATCAATTCAACTTACAGGTTTAGAATATTTTTAGATAAAGGTTGATTTTATGAAGCACATCTACTTTATTATTAATCCAAAAGCGAAAAACGGGCATTGTTTGAAAATCTGGGGGGGAATTGAAGCGCAGCTAAAGACAGAACAAATTTCCTATCTAGCCTTTTTCACTGAATTTCCCGGTCATGCAAAAATACTCGCCCATCAAATTGCCGACAACAAGAATGAGGCGGATAAAATCATTATTGCTGTTGGCGGCGATGGCACGATCCATGAGGTCATGAATGGGATAATCAAGCATAAGAATATAACACTTGGATTTATTCCCGGCGGTTCAGGGAACGATTTTTCAAGGGGATTTCAGATTCCGTCAGACCCGTTAGAAGCCTTAAAGGTGTTATTAAGGCTTATGAAGCAGGAACCAGCTTTTATTGATGCCGGGAAAATGACGCTCGAAGATCAATCGGAACATTATTTTATTAACAATATGGGGGCAGGATTTGATGCAGTTATTGCCTATAAAGTTAATCATTCTCGGATAAAGGCTTTGTTAAATAAGCTATCCCTTGGTCGCCTGGTTTACGTATATTTTCTGATAAAAGAATTATTTACTTATAAGACAGCCACAATTGATTTATCAATTGATGGGCAAAAGCATATATTTGAAAAGACATGGTTTGTGACCGTCTCTAACCAACCCTACTATGGCGGCGGTATGAAGATTGCTCCAGGAGCCGAGCCGGATGATGGCCAGCTTGATATTACCGTTGTCCACCAGTTAGCGAGATGGAAGCTCTTGCTTGTGTTCATCAGTGTTTTTTGGGGGATACACATTCATTTTAAAGAAGTAAAAACATTTAAAGGAAGTGTAGTTTCCATCCAATCGGCGACATCGTTGTATGTCCATGGAGACGGGGAACATATTGGCTATACTCCCTTAAACATAGAGGTTCAGGTAAAGGAATTGCAGGTGTTAACGAGAAGAGGCAGGAAAGAAAACCTTGATTTGAAAGAGAGGGGAGCGAATGATATTTACTGACAGGAATTTCCTTGCCTATTTGGATGAGCTGACCATCATTACGATACTGCTTCCGCTTTCATATCATCAAGGGGTGTCAGCCTCTTTTTATCTCATCGATCATTCCGGGAAGAGCCCGCTGTCAATCCTTAGTATAAACCAGATTGAAAATAATCAAAAATATATTTGCCGGCTTGAAGTTGACATTTCATTTGGTAAACAATATTGGATCATGGATGAACATGGGGGCAAAACAGACCTGCAAATAGGTGCAGTGATTCGAACGGAGTCATTTGATCATCTATTTTATTATGACGGGAATGATCTTGGTGTGACATATGATGCCAATCTGACCCGATTTAAACTTTGGGCACCAACAGCCACTCAAGTGAAACTCAAATTATTTCCGCCTAACAGTCATTTTTCAGAAATCATCAAGATGAAACGGGAGGACTTCGGAGTATGGTCTGTTGGTATCAACCGTGAGCTAGAGTCCTTTCAATATCGTTTTCTCGTTCAAGTCAATCAGGAATGGCGTGAGGCTGTTGACCCGTATGCTAAGGCTGTGACGGTTAATGGAGAGAAAGGTGTAATTGTAAAACTCGAGAAAACCCGCAAAACGAAACCCGTGTTACCGCCCATCGAAAGTCCAGTGGATATGATTATTTATGAAACCCACATCAGAGACTTTACCATCCATGAAAATAGCGGAATCATCGATAAGGGACTTTACCTAGGAGCCGGAGAGCTGAACACGAAGGGAAAAGGCGGAGGGAAAACCGGGTTATCCTATGTAAAAGATTTAGGTATAACCCATATTGAATTCCTTCCTTTTAATGATTTTGCTGGAATCGATGAACTAGAACGAAATAAAGCCTATAATTGGGGATATAATCCGCTTCACTTCAATGCTCCTGAAGGCAGCTATTCCACCGACCCCTTAAATCCATATGCAAGAATTATTGAGTTAAAACAATTAATTGAAAAAATTCATCAGAGCGGTCTCCACGTTATAATGGACGCAGTTTATAATCATGTCTACATTCGTGAAACTTCCTCATTTGAAAGCATAGTCCCTGGCTATTATTTTCGCCATAATGAGATGGGATTGCCTTCTAACGGAACAGGAGTCGGAAATGATATTGCTTCCGAACGGAAAATGGTTAGGAAATTTATCGTTGATTCGCTTCGCTATTGGCAGGAGGAATATGGTATTGATGGCTTTCGGTTTGATTTAATGGGGATATTGGATGTAACGACCATATCGGAGGTATGTGAGAGTTTACCTGAGGGAACAATCCTTCTAGGCGAGGGCTGGAACTTGAATACCCCCCTTCCTCCAGAACAAAAAGCAATGATAGCCAATCAAGCAAAAATACCTCAAGTAGCCATGTTCAATGACAAATTTCGCGATACGATTAAAGGCAGCACCTTCAATTTGTTTGATAGAGGGTTTGCCTTAGGGAATGATGAACATCACACTGAAACGGCACTCGAGGTCATTACAGGTAGTATAGGTTTTAAAAAGCAAGAAAACCGGCTTTTTAACGAACCCTATCAATCAGTAAATTATATTGAATGTCATGATAATCATACACTATGGGATAAACTTCTCTCTTGCCTGCCAGATGCGGATGACTTGACGCGCATGAAATATCACCGGCTTGCTACAGGGATTGTACTATTGTCTCAAGGAATTCCTTTCCTTCATAGCGGGCAAGAGTTTTTCCGAACAAAACAAGGTGATGGAAATAGCTATCGCTCCTCTAGCGAGATTAATCAGCTAGATTGGGACCGAAAATCGGAGTTTATTGAAAATGTAAATTATCTTAAAGGGCTGATTCAAATTCGAAAGTCATTTTCATGTTTCCGAATGAGAACTGCTGGGGAAATCCGCAGCCATATTCAGCCATTATCAACAGCTGCACCGCTTTTAGGCTGCTTATTAAACAAGGACTCTTATGAGGTGATTTTGTTGATAAATCCCTCTCCTAAACAGCAAATTGTATCCCTTCCTGAGGGAGATTGGTCCATATTGGCTAATCATGATTATGCGGGGATTTCGTCCAAAGTCGCCACTGTAAAGGAAGAATTCACGATAGATTCTGTATCGCTTAATGTTTTGCTAAAAAAATAGTTTTCCAAGATGACTTGACGAAAAAAGGCAATTGGAGATAAAATTTAATAAGATGGCTATTGTATGGCATGGTTTCAATAGCTTTTTTTTTATTTTAAAAAAAGTCCAAGCTGTTGATTTGAATGTGGTAAAATTAAACCTTCGGCAGCATAGACGTTACCTCTGAATAAGATGGGCAGCGAAGCTCGTTAGAACGGCATAAATTGAAGGTGAACAATTTTGGAACATATATTAGGACAAGAATGGGAGATAATCCCTGCTGGGGGCGCAACGGGAGAGGCCTTTTATGCAAGCTATGAGGATCAGAGGCTTTTTTTAAAGCGGAATTCATCTCCCTTCCTTGCTGTTCTTTCAGCAGAGGGGATCGTCCCAAAGCTTGTTTGGACGAAACGCTTGGAAAACGGGGATGTAATCTCGGCACAACAATGGCTAGAAGGCCGTGAACTAAAACCTGCTGAGATGAATCATGAGGCTGTAGCCAGGTTATTAAAGAAGATTCACTGCTCAGACCCAATGCTTGGGATGCTTAGCCGGTTAGAAACGTCCCCATTGCTTCCGGAGACTTTTTTTCAAGCTGTGGTAAATGAGTTGGATGAACAAGTGCTTTCTTTGATGGAAGTGCAAAAGGCGATGAACTTTTTAAAGAAGGAAGCTAACAATGTTTATTGTGAGGAAAAAGTCGTTTGCCATGGTGATGTGAACCATAACAACTGGCTGCTTGCGGAAGACAACCAGTTGTACTTGATTGATTGGGATGGGGCGATGATTGCCGACCCTGCCGTTGACTTAGGATTACTGCTTTATTGGTATATTCCTGAAGAAAACTGGCAAGATTGGCTAAACATGTACGGAAAAAGCTTTACCGATCATTTAAGGTTACGAATGAAATGGTATGTTGCACTGCAAACCTTAACCTCGATTCAATGGTATAAGAGTAAAAACCGCCTGGAAGAAATGAACAAATGGATAAAGTTTTTGGACGATATCCTTTAACTTAACTGATCAATGTTGTTTACCCATTGTGATAGGTTATCTTGGTTAGATGAAATATGCTGATCTAAATCAGCAGTCTGCGCACCGTGCTGGCTGTACTGATAGACCTCCTGTAAAATGTTTTTGACATTTTCATCAACTTGAGTGTTGACCATCAGAGATTTTACCAGTCTTTCCAATTGTTCACATTCTGCTACAGAACCACAGCAATCGGCCTGGTGGTTGTTTAAAATATCTTTTAATAAAGTAACCTGGTCATCATGACTTAACGGCATGAAAACACGCCCTTTCAACGTGGGAATTTAAAAAGGAATTCACAGTTAGGATGTGAATTCTTTTTTTGTTTATACTTCAACTTACTTTCCAGCAAAAATTACTTGCATGGGAACAGTTTTTAGTGATATGGTTTGAACGATAATTTTTTTAGGAGTGTCATAAATGAGACTGAGGAATAAGCCTTGGGCAAAGGATAAAATAGAGCAGCATCCACAATATATTGTCGCAAATCCCGAAATGTACAAGGGAAAATGGCATGAAGTATTTGGCAACGAGCAGCCGCTTCATATTGAAGTCGGAACGGGAAAAGGCCAATTTGTAACCGAAATGGCCAAAGCGAATCCGGGCATCAATTATATGGGGATAGAATTGTATGATAGTGTCATCGTTGCGGCGTTAGACCGTTTAATTGAAGCTGATTTACCGAATCTCAGACTGTTAAACGTTAATGCAGCTGATTTAGAGAAATATTTTGCTAAGAATGACGTTGACAGAGTTTATCTGAATTTTTCTGATCCATGGCCAAAAGTCCGTCATGAAAAAAGAAGATTAACGTACAAAGATTTCTTAAAACTTTATGAGGATATTTTAATCGATAAGGGTGAAATTCATTTTAAAACCGATAATCAGGGCTTATTTGAATATTCACTTATGAGCTTTTCCGAGTATGGATTATTGTTAAAGTATGTAAGTCTTGATCTTCATAAAAGTGATTATCAAGGAAACATCATGACAGAGTACGAAGAGAAATTCTCCGAACAAGGGAATCGGATTTATCGCTGTGAAGTTAAATATCAGAATTAATTGGATGGACAGTTCTTTACCAGGGCTGTCCTTTTTTTGTTTTCTAAATAATCAGCCAATGGTAAAATGGTGGAAAAGAGGAGGTATTGGATGATGGAGACATTGCAGATAGGGAATGTTTCACTGACATGGTTATCAGGAGGGGTGACAAACCTAGACGGCGGCGCGATGTTTGGGGTCGTTCCGAAAGGGTTATGGTCGAAAAAATACCCTAGTAATGAAAAAAATCAAATCGAATTGCCGACAGACCCAATTTTAATTCAGATGGATGGAAAGAATATTTTAGTCGAATCTGGACTAGGAAAAGGGAAATTAACTGAAAAGCAATTAAGAAATTTCGGTGTTTCCAGGGAATCCGAGCTTGAAGCTTCCTTAGGGAAATTAGACTTAAGTGTGGGAGAAATTGATTATGTCTTAATGACCCATTTGCATTTTGACCATGCCGGAGGCCTGACAAAACTTGAAGAGGGACAATATGTATCAACCTTCCCAAATGCAAAAATTATTGCATCACAAGTGGAATGGAACGAAATGCGCAATCCTAATATTCGTTCGAAAAATACATACTGGAAAGAAAACTGGGAAGCAATTGAATCACAGGTAGTCCCTTTTAAGGAGAAGTGGAATTTAGGGGCCATCACGATGATTCATACCGGCGGGCATAGTGATGGACATTCAATCTTGGTTATTGAAGACGGTGGAGAAATGTCCATCCACATGGCAGACTTGATGGCAACGCATGCCCACCAGAATGTTTTATGGGTGATGGCATATGATGATTACCCGATGGATTCAATCGCGGCAAAGGAAAAGTGGCTGCCATACGGATTTGGGAAAAATGCCTGGTTTACTTTTTATCATGATGCCTTTTACCGGGCAGTTAAATGGGGCTCTGATGGTAAACAAATTACCGAGAGCATTAAGCGGGAAAGATAAAGAATAAAAGCGGAAGCTTCAGTTGCGCGGCGTATGGACAGGAGCGATTATTAAAATTTCCTAAACGACAAAAAATAGCCGTATCATTTTAAAGATACGGCTATTTTTGCGGCTATGATATTAGTTCATCTGATAAAGGGCGTATATCCAAAAGGGTTCCTGTCTGGGCATCAGCGATAAATTCAAATTGTTCATTCGAGCCGTTGTTATTTTTCGAAATGCCACCCTTGTAAACTTTATAGTGAATTTGGTGTTTTTCATACGGCTCTGCTTCCATATGTATCCATGAACCACTAATTGGCCCATTCTGTTTAAATTGATTCTTAACCTGTTCTAATACCTTTTCAGGTGAAACCTTTAGCTTGTTATTTAGGACTTCATGTGCAGCATATCCGCCAATGATACCAACCGCTGCACCCAGGATAAACGACTTCCAGTTCATTTGAAAACCTCCAAATATTAAATTGGAAAAGATTACATTTACCATTCTCCTCTTTAGTATATCGTATTTAAAAGTAAGAAGGTAATATTACTAATATTGAACTGAAATATTGGTAAGCGGTCAAAAATTTCTGTAAAATAAATTCTATACATAAATATAAGATTAAAAGGAGCACAAAATGAACGAACAAACCTTAAAGCTTTTTCAAACGTTAACAGAGCTGCCCGGTGCACCCGGAAATGAGCATTTAGTAAGAAATTTCATGAGAGAACAACTTTCTCAATATTCTGATGAAATGATCCAAGATAAATTAGGAAGCATTTTCGGTGTGAAAAAAGGAAATGGATCTGGACCGACCGTTATGGTTGCTGGACATATGGATGAAGTGGGATTCATGGTGACATCCATTACGGATAATGGCATGCTTCGTTTTCAAACGCTTGGCGGTTGGTGGAGCCAGGTGCTTCTCGCACAGCGTGTCCAAGTGATGACCAAAAATGGCCCAGTTATTGGTGTCGTTGGCTCGATTCCACCACATCTGTTAGACGAATCAAAGAAAAATAAACCAATGGAAATCAAAAATATGCTTATTGATATTGGTGCCGATGATCGGGAGGATGCGGAACGGATTGGAATCAAGCCTGGTCAGGCAATTTTGCCGATTTGTCCATTTACACCGATGGCAAATCCGAAGAAAATTTTAGCAAAAGCTTGGGATAACCGTTACGGCTGTGGGTTAGCAATTGAGCTGCTTCAGGAATTAAAAGATGAAACATTACCAAATATCCTTTATTCCGGAGCGACCGTTCAGGAGGAAGTAGGTTTACGCGGTGCGCAAACGGCGGCCAATATGATTAATCCTGATATCTTTTTTGCGCTTGATGCAAGTCCGGCCAATGATATGAGTGGAGATAAAAAAGAATTTGGTCAATTAGGCAAAGGGGCATTACTTCGCATCCTTGACAGGTCGATGGTGACGCACCGCGGTATGCGCGAGTTTATCCTCGATACGGCAGAAACAAACAATATTCCTTATCAATATTTCGTTTCACAAGGCGGAACAGATGCAGGCCGCGTTCATTTATCTAATGAGGGTGTTCCAAGTGCTGTCATTGGTATTTGTTCGCGTTATATTCATACCCATGCATCCATCGTTCATATCGATGATTACGCAGCCGCAAAAGAACTAATCGTTAAACTTGTCAAAGCTTGCGACAAGACAACCGTGGATACCATTAAAGCAAACAGCTAATATTCGTGGAGAGGGGGGCATTTTATATGCCTCCTTTTTAGGCTGGTCCCTTATGAATGGGGTGTTGGGGACTAAAAAGGGTCAGGATCAAAGAAAGCGGTCGGCAATAAGGGCTATTGGAGCCCGTTGATGCTGAAAAAAGCAGGCAACGGTCGTTAAGAGAGGTTCATAAAGCCCGTGGACGCTGAAAATAGTCGCAGAGGGTCTATAAGAGCGATTCATAAAGCCCGTCGACGCAGAAAAAAGCCTCAGACGGTCAATAAGAGCGATTCATAAAGCCCGTCGACGCTAAAAAAAGCCGGCAACGGTCAATAAGAGCAGTTCATAAAGCCCGTCCACGCAGAAAAAAGCCTCAGACGGTCAATAAGAGCGATTCATAAAGCCCGTCAACGCTAAAAAAAGCCTCAGTTGGTCAATAAGAGAGGTTCATAAAGCCCGTCGACGCTGAAAAAAGCCTCAGACGGTCAATAAGAGCGGTTCATAAAGCCCGTCAACGCTAAAAAAAGCCTCAGTCGGTCAATAAGAGAGGTTCATAAAGCCCGTGAACGCAGAAAAAAGTCGCAGTCGGTCAATAAGAGCGTTTCATAAAGCCCGTCAACGCTGAAAAAAGCCGGCAACGGTCAATAAGAGCGATTCATAAAGCCCGTCGACGCAGAAAAAAGCCGCCGACGGTCAATAAGAGCGATTCATAAAGCCCGTCCGCGCAGAAAAAAGCCAGCAACGGTCAATAAGAGCGATTCATAAAGCCCGTCGACGCTAAAAAAAGCCGGCACCGGTCAATAAGAGCAGTTCATAAAGCCCGTCCACGCAGAAAAAAGCCGCCCACGGTCAATAAGAGCGATTCATAAAGCCTGTCGACGCAGAAAAAAGCCGGCGAAGGTTTATAAGAGCGTTTCATAACGCTCTTTGTTGCAGAAAAAAGCCGCCGACGGTCAATAAGTCCCATCAATTATGCCCAGAAAAACAAAAATAGAGAAAATCACTAGTAAAAGGAGCTTCAGCTATAATGAAAATCATTATTGGCTCAAAGAATCCAGCAAAAATTAATGCTGTAAAAAATAGTTTTTCCCAACAAGAAGCAGAATTTATTTCGCTTGATATTCCATCAGGTGTGAACGCACAGCCATTTTCCGATGAAGAGACAATCCAAGGAGCAATCAATCGAGCTGTAGGTGCATTAAATCAAGGAAGCGGCAATATTGGGATTGGCCTTGAGGGCGGCGTTCATGAAACAAGCCTTGGATTGCTTCTTTGCAACTGGGGGGCAATTGCCACGCACAACATGGAACCGATTATCGCCGGCGGTGCCAGATTCCTTCTCCCTGAGGAGATAGCTACAAGGCTTAGAGTGGGGGAAGAGCTCGGTCCGGTAATGGATGATTACGCAAAAATGAAAAATGTGAGAAAACACGAAGGAGCGGTTGGAATTTTTACAAATGGCATGATTAATCGTATGGAAATGTTCACACATGTTACAACACTTCTAGCAGGACAATATACCTATCGCCAAAATCAACTTAGAAGATAAATCTTTCTTTTTCGACAGCAATAATTGACAAAGGTCTTGTCATTCGAATATACTGACGGGTATTATAGGAATAGGACTTTGTTCATATTGCGAGGGGGCGAAAAATCTGAAATTCTTCAAAACCATTACTTTTTTCATGGTATCTATCCTGTTATTAACTGCTTGTAACAATACTTCGTTTAAAGATGAAAGTAAGGCATCGGTAAAAACAGCAAAGGCAACTTTCAATGAACAGGAAAAAAAGCCAAATCAAAAGAGTGGAAAAACTCATTTTTACTTACCTTCCGGATACAGTATAAAAGATAAATCACCAAATAATATCATTTTACAAAATGGCGCTGACACCTATATTCTGTTCATTAACCCGCAAGAAGACAGCTCAAGTGATGTTGTCTATAGCGCAACGGTCGACCAATACAAGGAACTCGATACGAACGAGAAGTTTACAAATGATAATAAACTTGGCTTTTTAACAATTAAGCAGTTGAAGGATAACAGCTTGAATGAATTAACTATCGGTGTAGGCGGAGCAAAAATAACGACACAAGCCAAAACAAGTAATCTGAACGATGATGCCAAAGTAATGATGGAAATTGTCAATTCAGTTGAAACTGAAAAATAAAACGGAGGGTGACCCCCTTCGTTTTTTTTGCTGTGTTGGACTGAACAAGATTAAATATAAAGCTTTTTTGGGAACAATGAGAGTGAACCTGACATTTTTCAACCATACCCCTAGTGCATATCATTGGACGGAGAAGTCGCGTGACTGCTATCATTTGGGAAGAATCTAACAACAAAAGAGAATCGGAGGCGTAGAATTTGAAAAATTTAGAGTCAATGGAGCAATTTGAACAACTTCGTGACGGATCTAAAACGATCTTTATGTTTTCAGCAAACTGGTGCGGGGATTGCCGCTTTATCGAACCTGTGCTGCCGGAAATAGAAGCTAAATTTACTGAATATACGTTTATTCATGTGGACCGCGATCAATTTATTGATTTATGCCAACAGGTAGATGTTTATGGCATTCCAAGCTTTATCGCTTATGAAAACGGAAAAGAGCTTGGCCGCTTTGTCAGCAAAGACCGGAAAACGCAAGAAGAAATCGAAGGATTCATTTCGGGTTTAAAATAATTTAGCCTTAACCCTCTCTCTTCTTTTGAGATGAGGGTTTTTTTAATGTACAATAGAAAAAGCAGCTCCTGGAATTGGAGGGTTACCAAGTGAAAATGGATAGCAAAAAAATGAAACGAGAATTAGAGGCGCGGCTTGCCGGGAAAGACAGAGTCATTTCTTACGACCGTGAAAAGGATCAGCTCCGCATTGAAAGTGAATTAGTCGGTAAAGGTATTACCATCTCATTGCCTGGAATCGTGGCTAAATGGCATGTCAATAAAGATAAAGCCATTGATGAAATCGTTTATTACGTGGAGGAAGGACTCCGAGCAATGGAGGAGCCGATTCAACTGACAGACCACGAGCGAAAAATATTCCCTATCATCCGCTCCACTTCGTTCCCGGCAGAAGCAGAAGAGGGGATTCCGTTTTTGAGTGAAGAACATACGGCAGAAACCAAGATTTATTACGCCTATGATATGGGCAAAACCTATCGGTTGATTGACACTAGGATGATGGAAAAAGAGGGCTGGGAACCTAACAGGATAAAGGAGATTGCCCTTTTTAATGTCAGGTCACTATCAACGCCATTAAAAGAAGACCAAGTTGCCGGGAATACGTTTTATTTTCTCAATACGAATGATGGTTACGATGCTAGTCGGATATTAAATAAAGGTTTCCTCACTGATTTTGAAAAGAAAATGACGGGGACAATGGTTGTTGCTGTTCCTCATCAAGATGTGCTGATTGTTGCTGATATTCAGAACGACCGAGGCTATGATGTTATGGCCCAAATGGCAATGAGTTTCTTTGCCAATGGTCATGTGCCAATTACGGCATTATCATTCATATATGAAAATGGGGAATTAGAACCGATTTTTATTATGGGAAAAAATAAATAACACCTCATTCGAAAAAGGATCACAGAAAAAGTGGTCTTTTTTCCTTACTGCTACTATACAGTTAGAAGATATTTTGACTCATTCTCAAGAATTATGTCGAAAAAATAATTTTTACTGATAAAATAGATTGATAGATAAAGTAGAAAGAGTGATAGTTTTGAGTTGGATTCAAGACTTGTTCCAAAAATTCAAACGAGATGATGAAGAAAAGTACGAAGATTATAGCCTGCATAATCATAAACCTGAAAACCTCCCGTTTATTAACCAATATGAAAGTCTCAAGGATTTAGATGCGAAAATATCTTATCAGTATCCAAAAGGCAGTGTTCGTCCTTCTGCTGTGCCGCAGGAAAAGCGGAAAGCAATGGAAACGACAGTACGCCAAAATAGATCTAAGAAGCTTATCGAGGAAAGAAGAAAGATAGAGCAACAGGAAGTTCAACCAGTAAAAAAAGAAGTGCCCAAAACGAAGTATGAACCAATATCGAGAAGCCGTGGGCCGTTTCAGCCCACTGAAATTCCTTCACCGGTTTTTGGATTCAACCGGCCGAGAAAAACGGACACAGTCGTGGAGCATGAATTGAGCCACTTTTTAGAAGATGATTTTGATAATCAACTGGAAGAGCTAGTTCTTCAAAAAGAGTCAGCGCCAATAGTTTCAATTCAAAAAGAGTCAGTATTAATAACCCCAGTTCAGGAAGAGCAATCGCTGATAGTTCCAGTTAAAGAAAAGCCAGTGCCAATAACAACCCCAGTTCAGGAAGGGCTAAATGAACTGAATGCTGCAGATGAATTAGAGGTAATTAATACAGCCGCTAAAGCTATAGAAATCATTCAGAATCAAAAGATCATCCCTCTTGCCGAAGAGTTAGCTGATGCTCACAATGAAGCAATGGAAGAGGCTGCGCCTGGACTTGAGCTTGAAATGGAGTCTGAATCAGCTCTTGAACAAAAAGGTGAATTAGAACCTGATCCGCCAGCACCAAAGCGGTCCCATTTGCCTTTCAATGTCATGATGTTAAAGCAGGATAAACAAAAATGGGAAGAACGAAAACGAAGAAGTGAAAGGGAAGTACAGCGAGTTATTTCAACCGAAATCAAACCTTTCGAAAACGTTCAGCAGATTAATCAGCACACTCCTGACATAGTGGAGGAAATCCAGCATAAGATGGATGATGGATTATATGCACTCCCGAAATCCAGTTTGTTAAACCCGCCTGTTACCGAGGTGAGGGATACCAAATGGCTGCTAGAACAAGAAGAGCTTTTAAACCTTACGTTACAAAACTTTAATGTTGGCGCAAGTGTTGTCCATGTTACCCAAGGTCCGTCAGTTACCCGCTTTGAGGTACAGCCGGAGCCGGGAGTAAAAGTAAACAAAATTACTAATTTAAGTGATGATATTAAACTAAGTCTTGCAGCAAGAGATATTCGGATTGAAGCTCCAATCCCAGGGAAACATACGATTGGGATTGAGGTTCCTAATCAAAAGTCACGGCCTGTACTCATCAATGAAATTATCCAGACAAGTGTTTTTGCAGAATCAGTTTCACCGTTAACCGCGGTCCTTGGCCTTGATATTGCCGGGAAGCCGATTGTTACTGACCTTAAGAAAATGCCGCACGGCTTAATTGCCGGTGCGACAGGTTCAGGAAAAAGTGTATGTATTAACTCGATTTTAGTAAGCTTGTTATTCAAAGCAAAACCTGAAGATTTAAAGCTTTTATTGATTGATCCAAAAATGGTGGAACTTGCGCCATATAATCGAATTCCCCACCTTGTCAGCCCGGTTATCACGGATGTTAAGGCAGCAACCGCTGCGTTAAAATGGGCTGTCGATGAAATGGAGCGGCGTTACGAGCTATTTGCCCATACTGGGGTTCGCGATATTAACCGGTTTAATGAACTGGCAATGCAGCATAAGCGTTATTCTGATAAGCTTCCGTTTATTGTCATCGTAATTGATGAGTTAGCTGATTTAATGATGATGTCACCAGCAGATGTAGAAGAGGCCATCTGCAGGATTGCCCAAAAAGCAAGGGCTTGCGGAATTCATTTAATTGTTGCGACGCAGAGACCATCAGTTGATGTGATCACCGGCCTAATTAAGGCGAATATTCCAACTCGGATTGCCTTTTCGGTATCTTCCCAGGTTGACTCGCGGACAATTATCGATATAGGCGGCGCTGAAAAATTGCTTGGCCGCGGTGATATGCTGTTTTTAGAAAATGGTTCTTCAAAGCCTGTCCGTTTGCAAGGAACATATGTATCTGATGAGGAAATCGATCTTGTTGTTGCCCATGTTAGAGAGCAGCGGGAGCCTGAATACTTGTTTGAGCAAGAAGAGTTATTGAAAAAGGCCCAAGTAACGGAAGAGGAAGATGAACTTTTCTACGAGGCCTGTGAATTTATTATTGAGCAAGGCGGTGCCTCTACCTCAAGCCTGCAGCGGCGTTTTAAAATCGGCTATAACCGGGCGGCAAGGTTAATGGATATGCTTGAAACGAATGGATATATCACCGGTGCAAACGGCAGCAAGCCGCGTGATGTATTAATAACGGAGTCCGATTTAGAAGCGATTCAAGACTAGGACTATCTAATTATCTTTTGTATTATTTATAGACAGTGACAAAGAATAAATAGTACACTGATTGAACGGATTTAACCCTAAAAGGTTATCAAATAGTTTTTCTTATGGAACAATGTTATAATAATGAAATGATTTTTAAAACGTAAAAACCTTATTCTATATTTCAGTAAGGTTATAAATAATGTCAAATACAGACAGATATCATATACTGTTTACAGTATTACGTTCGTTGGAGGTTCTTCTATGACTATTTACCATTTTGTAGGTATAAAGGGGTCTGGAATGAGTGCACTTGCACAAGTTCTACACGATATGAAATTTGAAGTGCAAGGCTCTGATTATGAAAAGCATTTTTTTACTCAGGATGCTCTTGAACAATCAGGGATCACAATCCTTCCCTTTCAAAAGGAAAATATCAAGCCAGGATTGACGCTTATTGCAGGGAATGCTTATCCTGATACCCATGAGGAAATTCAAGAGGCGATGAAGCTTGGGCTTCCTATTGTACGTTACCATCGCTTTTTAGGCGATTTTATGCAAAACTTTACAAGTGTGGCGATTACCGGTGCACATGGAAAAACATCCACAACCGGACTGCTTGCACATGTAATAGAGGGAGCTAAGCCCACCTCTTATTTAATTGGTGACGGAACAGGTAAGGGCAAAGAAGGTGCTGAATATTTTGTGTTTGAAGCATGCGAATACAGAAGGCACTTCCTATCCTACTTTCCAGACTATGCCATCATGACAAATATTGATTTTGATCACCCTGATTATTTTGCCAACATTGAGGATGTTTTTTCAGCCTTTCAAGAAATGGCCATCCAAGTGAAAAAAGGGATATTTGCTTATGGTGATGATGAGCAGCTGCAAAAAATTCAGGCAAAGGTTCCCGTTTTGTTTTACGGATTTGGTGAAGAAAATGATTATCAAGCCAAAAATCTTGTCAAAACCACAAATGGAACAAGCTTTGATGTTTTTATTCGTAATACATTTTTTGATACCTTTTCGATTCCGGCCTTTGGCGACCATAGTGTCTTAAATGCACTGGCCGTTATCGGTTTATGTCATTATGAAGAAATAAATGTGGATGTCGTTAAGGAACTATTAACAACGTTCCAAGGTGTGAAACGAAGATTCACAGAAAAAAGAATCGGAACACAAATATTAATTGATGATTATGCCCATCATCCAACAGAAATTAAAGCTACCATTCAGGCAGCTAAACAGAAATATCCTGATCAAAAGATTGTCGCTGTCTTCCAGCCGCATACATTTACGCGCACCCAAGCCTTCTTAGAGGATTTTGCCGAAAGTTTACGCTTGGCGGATAAAACGTATTTATGTGAGATCTTTGGTTCGGCACGGGAAAATCATGGAAAGTTGTCAATTAAGGACTTACAAGATAAAATTGCTGAGTCTGAAATTATTACGGAAGAACATACATCCGTCTTAAATGAACATACCAACAGTGTCATTATTTTTATGGGCGCTGGAGACATCCAAAAGTTTCAGGAATCTTACGAAAAACAGATGTTCTAATTAAAAAGGATGCCGGCAATTTGCCCGGCATCCTTTTACTGTTAACATAAATAAACTCTAGTGTGAATTTTTTAACACAAAAGGCAGGAAAACAAGACAAAGATAGGGAACTAATATAAGATAATTAGTGAGGTTTATATCCATCTGGGATGGGTAATACATAATGATAGAATTAAGGCGGGGGTGCATTATGCAAATTATTTTATACTTAAGCGTAGCCTTGATTGCGATTGCGTTTTTAGTGCTTGTAATTTATTTAGCAAAAACGCTTAGATCACTTCAGGGTACACTGACAAGCGTTTCGCAAACGTTAACAGGATTGGAAAAACAACTGGATGGTGTGACAAGTGAAACAACGTTGCTGCTACAAAAAACAAACGCACTAGCTGAAGATATTCAGCATAAATCCGAAAGTTTAAATAGTGTGGTTGATGCGGTAAAGGACGTTGGGACAACAGTTTCTAAATTTAATGGCACGCTCAAGAACATTACGAATTCAGTTGATATCCAGGTAGAGGAAAATAAGGAGAAAATTTCGCAAATTGTTCAATGGAGTAATGTCCTGCTTGAACTAAAGGATAACTGGAAGGCAAGAAAAGAAGCGAAAACTAAAATAAGCCCAGCTGAGGGCAAGAAGGTAAGAGCACATTAGAAAATTCTGGGGGGTTAGTAATTAATGGCCAATAGAGAATATGAATCACGCGAAACGAATCAAGCTCGGAATGAGGGGTCTTCAAATAGTTTTTTACTAGGAGCTCTAATCGGCGGTATAGCAGGTGCTGCTACAGCGCTGTTTTTGGCGCCTAAAACAGGAAAAGAGCTTCGAAATGCAGTAACAAATCAAGCTGGTTCTTTAATGGATAAAACGATTCAATTGCGGGGAAGCGTGAAGAACAAAAGCAATGAATTAGCCTCTAAAACATCTTCACTTTCCCAAGGGCTCGTCCAGCAATCCTCTGGTCTATTAAAGAAAGTTAAAGGAAGAGCTAGCAGCCAAGATGAGGCCGGGGAAGAAGCAAATTCAACCTTTATTCCAATTCAAGCACCAAAAGAAAAGAAAACACTCAAAAAATCCATTCCAATCGGAACTTTAGACAGTTCCGAGATTAGAAAAAAGCTGGAGGAAGCTCAAAAAGCTTTTGACGCGGAAGAAAGTAAAGTAAAGCTTTAAAGGGAGTTTATTTGTGATACAAACGGTGGAGTGATAAAATGACTTCACCGTTTATTTTTTATTTAATGGAGGTTGTTGGGATGCTTAATAAGGTGGATTCTGTTGAAGAATTTAATCAACTAGTAGAAACAGAAGGTAAATTTTTTCTTTTAAAACATAGTTTAACTTGTCCAATTAGTCATGCTGCATATAAAGAATATGAAAAATATGCAAATGAGCACCAGGATATTCCGACGTATTACTTAGCGATTCAGGAAGCACGTTCATTGTCAAACGAAATAGCGGCGAAATTCCAGATCAAGCACGAATCCCCGCAAGTGATTCTTTTTTCGGGCGGAGCATCATCATGGAATGCCTCCCACTGGAAAATAACGAATAGTGCATTGGTAAATGCCGGAATGAACACTCAATAAGACTGTACCCGCCGGCAAAAGATAAAATTACAAGCAAATGATGCACAAATTAATTTTTTTAAACATAATTTAATTTAATAGACACAAATACTCTTTAATACTTAAAAGCGTTTAATCATTAAAGAAAAAAGAGATGACAAAGAAAAATATTTCCGATATAATAAAGCCTAATTAAAAAATTATAAAATTTAAAAATATTTGCTTGTAAGCTAGTATCTCATGATTGAATGGAATTAACTATGATATTAGACTGATTTGCAAATGAAAGGACGGGGACGAAGGATGGGCAAAAATGATTTGGATCAACTAAGGGCGCGTGTCGATGAACTTAACTTGGAGCTGCTGAGGCTGATTAATGAAAGAGCAGGGCTCGTCCAAGAAATTGGACAAGTAAAAGGAAATCAAGGGGTTTACCGTTACGATCCAGTCCGTGAAAGAAAAATGCTAGAGGTCATTAAGGAGCATAATGATGGTCCATTTGATAATTCAACCATCGATCATATCTTTAAAGAAATTTTTAAAGCGGGCCTAGATTTGCAAAAGGATGACCATGAGAAAGCTTTACTTGTTTCGAGAAAGAAAAAGCCTGAAAATACAATTGTCACCTTAAAAGGTGAAAATATTGGTGATGGAAAGCCGCATTTCGTTTTCGGTCCTTGCGCGGTAGAGTCTTATGAGCAAGTAGCTACTGTAGCCAAAACAATGAAAGAAAAAGGCTTAAAGCTGCTTCGTGGCGGTGCCTACAAACCAAGAACTTCTCCGTATGATTTCCAAGGTCTTGGGGTAGAAGGATTAAAAATCCTAAAACGGGTAGCAGATGAATTCGATATGGCTGTTATTAGTGAAATCGTAAATCCTGCTGATATTGAAATGGCAGTTGACTATATCGACGTCATTCAAATCGGAGCTCGGAATATGCAAAACTTTGAATTACTGAAAGCTGCTGGTGCCGTTAAGAAACCTGTTTTATTAAAAAGAGGTATTGCAGCAACAATCGAAGAATTCATCAATGCTGCTGAATACATTATGGCACAAGGGAATGGACAAATTATTCTGTGTGAGCGCGGGATTAGAACATACGAGCGAGCAACAAGAAATACCCTAGATATTTCAGCCGTACCAATTTTAAAACAAGAAACACACTTGCCAGTCTTCGTTGACGTTACACATTCAACTGGCAGGAGAGACTTACTGCTGCCAGCAGCGAAGGCCGCTATTGCTATTGGTGCAGACGGAGTAATGGCTGAAGTCCATCCGGACCCTGCTGTTGCCCTTTCCGATGCCCAGCAGCAAATGGATCTGAACCAATTTGACACATTCTATAATGAATTGCTGGCATCACACTTTGTTCGGATTTAAATAACCGTGAAGATCCCATTAAAAAAACCTTCTGCTGTCTTCATGCAGGAGGTTTTTTTAATAAAATATCGGGAAATTACGAAAAATGTTGACAAATGCAATTGCGGCTTTAATCTTCTTATCGTATGATTAAATACATATATCAGATTGTATATTTCCTCACAATGAGTAAATTTATCTTAGATGTTGTAAAATAAAGAAAACAATGTACGTTTTAGGAGAGTGTTATTAGTGAATATAACTATTTATGATGTGGCAAGAGAAGCCAATGTTTCCATGGCAACCGTTTCCCGTGTAGTAAACGGGAATCCAAATGTAAAACCAGTGACCCGCAAAAAGGTTTTAGAAGTCATCGAAAGATTGGGCTACCGTCCAAATGCTGTTGCCAGGGGTTTAGCAAGTAAAAAAACGACAACTGTCGGTGTTATCATTCCAGATATCTCAAATATCTTTTTTGCTGAATTAGCCCGCGGAATTGAAGATATTGCCACGATGTATAAGTACAATATTATTTTGAGCAATTCTGATCAAAATAAGGACAAGGAATTTCATTTGCTTAATACGATGCTGGGCAAACAAGTGGACGGGATTGTCTTCATGGGAGGAAATATTTCCGCGGATCATGTGGAAGAGTTTGAAAAATCGCCAGTACCAATTGTTCTTGCTGGCTCTATTGAAGAGTCGAATCAGATACCTTCTGTAAATATTGATTATGAACAAGCTGTTTTTGAATCTGTTAATGAATTTATTGAAAAAGGACATAAGAATATTGCCTTTGTTGTTGGACCACTTCATGAGCCGAAAAATGCCCTGAAAAAACTCAAAGGGTATCAAAGAGCATTGCAAGAGGCTGGGCTCCCTTATAATGAAGAGTTGGTCGTTGAAGGTGACTATACCTATGACTCCGGCATGGAAGCAGTGGAGAAATTACTTGAAGCATCAGAGAGACCAACGGCTATTTTAGTGGGCGCTGATGAAATGGCACTGGGAGTTGTCCATGGCGCAGAAGATAAAGGCTATACCATTCCTGACGATTTTGAAGTAATCACTTCTGATAATACAAGGCTGTCGTTGATGGTACGCCCGCAGCTGACTACTGTCGTTCAGCCGTTATATGATATCGGAGCCGTTGCTATGAGGCTGTTGACTAAATTAATGAATAAGGAAAAAACAAGCGAACACATTGTTGTTCTGCCGCACCGAATTGAACACCGTCAATCCACTAAGTAATTTGAAAAACAATGGAGACACTATGTCCTCTGAGTTGGATATTAATGAAAAGGGCTGCCAAAAGTATTGGCGGCCCTTTAACTTGATTGACTTTTTTGATTGCGAATCGGGTACAGTGCCTTTTCAAGTGTGATTAAATTCTTTTCTGTTATTTCCGCTTTCCTAGGGATAGGGGGATACAAGGTCTCAGGATCATCCCATTCCTTTGGTAATGCTACAGGTGATTCCTTTTGCCAGTAATCTACCCAATCAGCAGGTAAACTGCCAAAACAATTTGGGTTTTCCGTCATTTCTAACCAAATGTGGGCCCATGCCCTCGGCACAACCCTCCAAATATCATAACCGCCGCCGCCGACCGCAATCCATTTCCCCCCGCAATATTGATGGGCAATTTCATGGGCGAGCTTTGGAATTTCCCGGTAAATCTTCATCGTGGCTGATAAATGTGTTAAGGGATCAAAATAATGGGAGTCAGCCCCATTTTGCGTCAAAATCACATCCGGTTTAAAAAACTCAGCTACTTCTTTAAGGGCTTCTGTGTAGGCATACAGCCACGATTCATCTTCAGTAAAGGCATCAACGGGAATATTAAAAGAATAGCCGTAGCCTAATCCCTGGCCCCTCTCATTGATGTTTCCGGTTCCGGGAAATAAATACCTTCCAGTTTCATGAATCGACAGTGTGCATACGTTAGGATCGTCATAAAAGGACCATTGGACACCGTCACCGTGGTGCGCGTCGGTATCGACATATAAAACACGGGCATGGTATTTTTCTTGAAGATATTTAATCGCTACTGAACTATCATTGTAAATGCAAAATCCTGAAGCTTTTCCGCGAAAACCGTGATGCAAACCGCCGCCGAGACTGAGCGCGTGCAGAGCCTTGCCAGTCATCACCTGATCGACTGCTGTCAGTGTCCCTCCAACTAACAAAGAGCTTGCCTCATGCATATTAGCAAATACGGGGGTATCTTCAGTACCCAAGCCGTAGTTCTCGGCAATTTCTTTTGGAAGCTGTCCATGGCCAGCTTTTTTTACTGCCTCTATGTAGCTTGGATCATGAATGAGTGCCAGCTCTTCTTCTGTTGCCATTCGTGGCGCGATAATATGCTCTGGATCTAATCCATTAATTTTATATAATAAGTCTACTGTTAGTTTTAGCCGGAATTGATTGAAAGGATGATGACTGCTGAATTTATAACTTAGCAGTTCTTCTGAGTAAATAAAGGCTGCACGATCTTTCATAAAGAAATCTCCGGCAGATTTGGCCAAAGGACATGATGACCGGCCATTTTAAGGTCATGAATTAATCCGGTGGGATTCATTAATTGGACTCTAATGACAAGGATTTTAAATTGCTCATCCTGTTTATCCGGGTAAACCAGCACACTAAGAATATTCGCTTTTCGCTTGCGAATGATATCAGCAATCTTACTGAGAACACCTGAGATATTCGGCACCCTTAGTTCAATTTGCGACCCCGGCTGATGGGCACCTGTTAACTCGACCATGGTTCGCAGTAAATCTGTTTCAGTTATAATCCCGACTAATTTCTGATCCTTTATGATTGGAAGTGCACTGATTTTATGTTCGTAGACGAGCGCGGCAACTTCCTCAACAAAATCAAGCGGGTGTCCAGTAATAACATTGCGCTCCATAATCACTTCAAGCGGTTTTTTCAAATCGTCCGGATTGTCATTCGTCCGAAAAGTTGATGATGTTGCCTCTTTTAATCGGGAAATGGTGACAAGACCGACTAAATTTTTTTCATCATTAACAATGGGAATGTGGCGAATATTATTGATTTCCATTGCTTGAATTGCTTCAGCAATGGTGTTTGTCGGTTGTAACGTTACCACATCTGTTTTCATTATTTCTTCTACAATCATTAGGAAATCCCCCTAATTAAAAAAATTTTCCTATGTCTAGCTCTTCTCGCCTAGCCCCACGGGGCTGATCAAGGCACTTACGCTTTTCAATTAATACATGAACCGATTCATAAAGCGGAGTCGGTCAAATTTTTGCACGGTATCAAGATCAATGCGTTTCCCAATTCGAGCCATAAGGCAGTTGGCCGGATGTGAGCATATTTCGGGATCATCTGTTGCATACCATTCTAAGCCGCCAGCATTCATCATTTTCTCCATTACCTTCCGATATTCCCACACATTTAATTTAGTGTTTTTTAAATCCCAATGCCAATAGTACTCTGTTGTGATAATAAGATAATCTTCCATCGTATCATCCATCATCGATACAATTAATAGATTCTTTCCGACAGCACAGCCCCTGAATTCTGGGATTACCTCAATTGCCCCGAGTTCGATTAAATTATCCATTTTTCCTTCAGACCAGCGCTCTAACGGGTCTGGATAAAGGTATGTAACATAACCAACGATGGTATGCCGGTTTCGTGCAATAATAATCCTGCCTTCTTTCAGTTTCGCTATCCCAATTAAGGCCTGGTGCTGTTGGGCAGGAGGGCGAAATGCGACAAGGTCTTCATGAAATTCGTAGCCTGCTAGTTTATCTGAAGAAATAGGACCTTCAATGATTAAGTTCCCATGAGGAGTTTTCAATTGTTTAGCATTATAAGTCTTTTTGTGTTCCATACGGTCACCCACCCGGTAAGATCGTTTGTGTTTCAATTCTATTATACATAAAAACAAAAAGGAAAAGTTGACTTTACAAAATTTTCAGTGTTGTTAAAAATATTAAAATAATAGCGAATGTATTTTTAAAATTGTGAATAGTTACTATTTGTACTATAATAATCTCATATTCTTCAAGAGGGGGAGATTGGAATGAAAGTGGAAGCGTTGCCGGTTGTGCAGGGGGAACATAATTTACGCAATTATGATGAGATGTATAACCAATTCGACTGGAAAGAAACCGAGAAGGCATTCTCTTGGAGTGAAACAGGGCTTGTTAATTTGGCATATGAGGCCATTGACCGCCATGCTCAAACCTTCCGAAAAAATAAGGTTGCCTTATACTATCGTGACGCATCAAGAAATGAGAAGTATACCTTTAAGGAAATGAGAGACCAGTCAAACAAAGCTGGGAATGTGTTAAAGAATTATGGTGATGTAGAAAAAGGTGACCGTGTATTTATTTTCATGCCTCGTTCTCCCGAGCTTTACTTTACAGTTTTGGGTGCGATTAAGCTTGGGGCAATTGTCGGTCCATTATTTGAGGCCTTTATGGAAGGTGCTGTCAGAGATCGTTTGCAAGACAGTGAAGCTAAGGTATTAGTTACGACCCCGGAATTGCTGGAACGTGTTCCAGTAAATGAATTACCGGCATTAAAGCATATTTTCCTAGTCGGCAAAAATGTAGATGAAGAGGGTCCTTATATTAATTTCTTGAACAAATTTGCAGAGGCAAGTAAGGAATTAAGAATTGAATGGGTGGACAGGACATATGGTCTGATTCTGCATTATACCTCCGGTTCTACTGGGAAACCAAAAGGAGTACTGCATGTACATAATGCAATGATTCAGCATTATCAAACAGCAAAATGGGTCCTTGATTTAAAAGAGGAAGATGTATACTGGTGTACGGCCGATCCAGGCTGGGTTACCGGGACTTCTTACGGAATATTTGGCCCTTGGTTAACAGGAACATCTAATGTGATTATTGGAGGCCGCTTTAGTCCTGAGACCTGGTATCAAATGATTGAAGAATTTGGGGTCACGGTTTGGTATAGTGCTCCCACCGCTTTCAGGATGTTAATGGGTGCAGGTGACGAGGTTGTTAAGAAATTCGATTTAAGCAGCCTTCGACATGTGCTGAGTGTTGGCGAACCGTTGAATCCGGAAGTAGTGAAATGGGGAGCAAAGGTATTTAATAAACGAATTCATGATAACTGGTGGATGACTGAAACAGGTGCCCAGCTGATTAGTAACTATCCTTGCATGGAAATTAAGCCTGGATCGATGGGTAAACCAATTCCAGGGGTGATTGCTGCTATTGTTGATAATCAAGGCAATGAGCTCCCGCCGTATCGAATGGGGAACCTTGCGATCAAGAAAGGCTGGCCATCGATGATGAATGCGATTTGGAATAACCCGGAGAAATATGAATCATACTTTATGCCAAATGACTGGTACGTCTCCGGAGATTCCGCCTATATGGATGAAGACGGGTATTTCTGGTTCCAAGGACGGGTTGATGATGTCATCATGACGTCCGGTGAGCGTGTTGGACCATTTGAAGTAGAAAGCAAGCTTGTTGAGCATCCCGCTGTTGCAGAGGCAGGCGTTATCGGAAAACCGGATCCGGTTCGCGGTGAAATTATCAAAGCCTTTATTGCCCTGAGGGACGGATATGAACAGTCAGATGAACTTAAAGAGGAAATCAGGCAATTTGTTAAAAAAGGTCTCGCTGCCCATGCAGCGCCGAGGGAAATAGATTTCCGCGACAAACTGCCGAAGACGAGAAGCGGTAAAATTATGCGCCGCGTCTTGAAGGCCTGGGAGCTTAATTTACCAGCAGGCGACCTTTCAACTTTAGAAGATTAATTAAAAATAAAAACCGCACCGGTCAAATTAAATGATCGGTGCGGTTTTTATTATTGCGGTGTTGTTGTTTCAGGTGTTGTTACAATAGGATCAGGTATTGTTATGCCGACCTCTACAAGATTAGATGGAGCGGATTCGTTGCCAGCGATATCAACTGCAGTTACATAATAAACTCCGTTTCCGGCTTTATACGAAAGGCTCGAACCATTAATAACGCTCGTGACTTTAGTTGAAAATACATTTCCTTGATAGACTCTATAGCCCACTATATCATTATCCCGGGCTGCTGACCAAGTTAATGTATTACCTGAGGCTGTTAAACGGACACTATCAGGCTTCTTCCCATTATCGACCATTTTGGAGTCAGGAACGAGAATTTTCGCCCAACGATCTTTCTCAGGTATAAGCTGTCTTGTATTTTTGAAATTCTTTCCGACCATTCGAGTAATAAAGTCCGGGTTTAAGATAAGACCAAACTGGGCAAACTCTTTTGGGGTAGAATCTAACGCTAAATATCTTTTCCCGCCAATCGTAACAAACTTTCCTTCAATCAAGCTATCATCAATTTTCGTCGGAACATCTTTGACGTTAAAGTAATCACTTTCAATTAAGCCGGCCTTCGAACAGGCATTGGACGGCAGCATCCCTGAAACAGCACAATAGGATCGTTTCACGATTCCTTCAGGCATGGTAAATGACTCTTTTGGTGCCACTAAATCCGGTCTGATTTTATATGCTGCATTAATTAATTCAGCCCAAAGGTTATTTGTCCGCTGGCTGTAAGACAGCACTCCTTTAGACTGCAGCGATTTTGGCGTATCGTAACCAGTCCAAATACCAAAGGTTACGTTTGGATTTGTCGCAACAAACCAGGAATCCGTATATTCATTACCTGTTCCTGTTTTACCGGCCCAATCGGCTCTAAAGTTCAATTTACTATTGATCCCGGCGGCAGTTCCCGTTTTAATTACATCGCGCATCATATCTAGAGTTAAATATGCTGTTTGCGGTTTAAAAACATCAACTGGCTTTACTTCGTGTTGATAGATTATTTTGCCGCTTTTATCGACAATTTTATCAATCAAATAGGCATCAATAAATTTACCATTGTTTGCAAAGGTACTAAAGGCATTTGTATTCTCTTCAATGGTAACACCCTTCTGTAACGAACCGATGGCAGCTGAAGGGTTTGTATGATCATCTTTTAGAAGAGAGGTAATTCCCATTTTTTCTAGGTATTTTGCCGGTTGTTGGTCAACAATTTCCTTGTATAGTTTTACGGCAGGAACGTTATAGGATTTTGCAAGTGCATAGCGAGCAGAAACTAAACCGCTATAACCTCCACCGTAATTTCGCGGCCATGGTTTACTTCTGCTGGGGTCCAAATATAATTCAACATTTGGCAGCGGTGTTCCCGGTGCCGCTTTACCTAATTCGATTGCAGGGCCGTAGACAAGCAGCGGTTTCATCGTGGACGCATTTGGCCTGTATGCACTAGTTGCATGATTAAGCTGTTGTTTGTTGTAATCCCTTCCGGCAACAAAGCTAATAATCTTACCGGTCTTATTTTCGATTAGTTCTGCTCCAACCTCGACAGGCTCCATAATCGTTTTCTTTTCTCCAGTTTCCGGGTCTTCCACTTCCTGAGGTTTATCTGCTCCATAGTATTTATAATTGTCTTTTACCAGCTGCATCACATCGTAAATCTCTTTATCAATTGTCGTATGAATTTGGTAGCCATTTTGATGTAAATTATGGTTAGCTAACGTTTTGTACTTGTAATAAAGATTATCATCATTTTTTAAGTCTTTTTCTGTATAGCCATCCTTTTGAGCTAGTACGGTAGTCAGAGTATCGATAGCACGCTTTTCAATTTCAACCGTCAGCCAAGGGTATTTTTCAAGCGGATTTGTAACCGGCGCGATAAAGTCCTTGGTGATATCATAGGCAGATGCCTCAGCGTACTGCTGCTGGTTTATATACCCGCCGTCAAACATACGCTTTAATACCGTTTTCATTCGGCTAAGTCCTGGTTCAAGGTTGTTCTTAATGGTCCCCTCTCTTGTAAAAGGGGTATATCCGAATGGACTTTGCGGCAGCCCAGCGATGAAGGCTGATTGTGCCAAGTTCAATTCACTTGCTTTTTTGCCGAAAATGCCTTTAGCTGCCGTTTGGACACCGGCAATGTTTCGTCCGGATGAGTTTCTTCCAAAGGTTGAAACATTCAAGTAAGCTTCAAGAATTTCTTTTTTGTCAAAGAACTTCTCTAATCGAAGGGCAAGTAAAATTTCATTGGCTTTCCGTTGAAATGAAACCTCATTGGTTAAAATTTGGTTTTTTATTAATTGCTGTGTTAAAGTACTGCCGCCTGTTTGAACAGAAGAGTTTGAAACTTCCTGGAAGACGGCGCGAAAAACAGCTTTTGGGACGACTCCATTATGTTTGTAGAAGTATTCGTCTTCGGTAGCGACAACTGCGTTAATTAAATCCTTCGATACTTGATTGAGTGTCACTTGTTCGCGTTCAAGATCGGTTCTGAGCTTACCAAGATAGACATTATTAGAAAAATATAATTCCGATGTTTCTGTGTAATTATAAATATCCTTTTTCATACTTTCGTATGAGCGTACGGGTTCATCCTTTACAAGCGAGGCGAAATAACCTGCTCCTACCCCTGCACCGAATGAGCCTCCAATAATGACAACGGTCAATATTAGGAGGAATAAGTTCCAAAAGACTTGATATGTGATTCGTGCACTTTTTACCGTTTTTTTATGGGTAAACAAGTTAAGTGCGGATTTAGCTTTTTCCAACCATGCTTGTAATTTTTCATTTTTCAAAAGCATCACCTCTTTTAAAATCACATCCATTATAGCATACAGACGCTATAAAAAACTGACAAACTTCTACATTTTTCTGATATTTCCAGTTCGTGTTTGACAGTTAGAAGAAAATATGATAAAAAAACTATAAGTTAATTTTATATTAAAGCTGTGAAGGGAATCAATTGTAGTTCTTCTATCCCTGTTATTAGAGAGCCGGCGGTGGTGGGAGCCGGTACATATAGAAGAATGAATTACGTCCTCGAGCTTTCTCTGTGAATATTATTATTAGTAATGGAGAACGGTGATAACCGTTATTTTTTTCAAGTTGGAGGATGATGATATCCTCAAGCTGGGTGGTACCGCGTAAAATTACGTCCCTGCATTTTTGCAGGGACGTTTTTATTTTGAAGTTGGAGGGATTTAGAATGGATTTATTACAGGATTTAGCATGGAGAGGAATTATTTACCAGCAGTCAGACGCCGAAGGGTTAAAAGAGCTTCTAGATACAGAGAAAATCTCACTATATTGTGGTGCCGATCCGACGGCGGACAGTTTGCATATCGGGCACTTGGTACCGTTTTTGACATTGAGAAGATTTCAACAGCATGGTCACCGACCTATCGTATTAGTCGGCGGTGCAACAGGGTTAATTGGTGATCCAAGTGGAAAGAGTGAAGAGCGCAATCTTCAAACCCTTGAGAAGGTACAAGAAAATGTTGCCGGTATCCAAAAACAGTTAGCGGCAATTTTCGAATTTGAGGGTGAAAATGGCGCAACAATGGTTAATAACTACGATTGGGCCGGATCGATGGATATCGTTACTTTTTTACGTGACATCGGCAAGCATATCGGTGTTAATTACATGCTCGCTAAAGATACTATTGCCTCAAGGCTTGAAACAGGTATTTCTTTTACTGAATTCACCTATACCATTTTACAAGCAATGGATTTCAATCATTTGTACCAACACCATAATTGTAAACTGCAAATCGGAGGCAGTGACCAATGGGGTAACATTACCTCTGGGTTAGAATTAATTCGGAAAATGCAGCCTGAAGGGGCAAAGGCCTATGCTTTAACCATTCCGCTCGTGACAAAAGCGGATGGGACAAAATTTGGCAAGACAGAGGGCGGCGCTGTTTGGCTCGACCCTGAAAAAACTACGCCATATGAGTTTTATCAGTTCTGGATTAATACAGCTGATGCCGATGTTATCAAATACTTAAAGTTTTTTACGTTCCTTTCACATGAGGAAATCGAAAAATTAGAAACGGCCGTTGCTGAAGAACCGCATCTCCGTAAAGCGCAAAAGGCATTAGCAGAAGAGATGACACGTCTTATCCACGGCGAGGACTCATTAGAGCAGGCGATTAAGATTTCGCAAGCATTATTTAGCGGTGATGTGAAGGAGCTAACAGCTGCAGAGATTGAACAAGGCTTTAAAGATGTTCCGGCCTATGAGTCAGCTGATGAGGAAAACCTGGTCGACCTTTTAGTTGCGGCAAAAATTTCTCCATCGAAGCGCCAGGCGCGTGAAGACATTACCAATGGAGCGGTCGCTGTAAATGGTGAGAAAGTAACGGACTCCAACTACAGCTTGGTGGAATCCGATAAAATCGAAGGTCAGTTTACCATCATTAGAAGAGGGAAGAAGAAATATACGTTAATTAAATATTAATTAATCAGGGCTTTGGATTTCCAAAGCTCTTTTTTTAATAGAACTTCTATAATACAAAAACCCCCGTGCCAAATTGGAACGGGGGTTTTCTGAAAGATTAACGTGAGTAGAACTCAACGATGAATGTTTCGTTAATTTCAGCAGCAAGCTCAGAACGCTCTGGTAAGCGAGTGAACGTACCTTCTAATTTGTCAGCATCGAAAGTTACATAATCAGGAATGTAATTCGTTACTTCGATTGCTTCTTTGATCACATCAAGGTTACGTGATTTTTCACGAACGCTGATTGTTTGACCAGGTGCTACGCGGTATGATGGGATATCTACGCGAGAACCATCAACTAAAATGTGACCGTGGTTTACTAATTGACGAGCTGCACGACGAGTGCGGGCAAGACCTAAACGGTAAACTAGGTTGTCAAGACGTGATTCAAGAAGAATCATGAAGTTTTCACCGTGTACGCCGCTCATTTTGCCAGCTTTAACAAAAAGGTTGCGGAATTGACGCTCATTAACTCCGTACATGTGACGAAGTTTTTGCTTTTCTTGTAATTGCAATCCGTATTCAGAAAGCTTTTTGCGTTGGTTTGGACCATGTTGTCCAGGAGCGTAAGGACGCTTTTCTAATTCTTTACCTGTGCCGCTTAGAGAGATTCCAAGACGACGAGAAATTTTCCAGCTAGAGCCAGTATAACGAGCCATGAATGACTCCTCCTTCGTGTTTTTATTTTGGTAAAATAAAAACCGTTAAGAAACACAATAACAGTCATTTTGTTTTCATGCACCATCGCCCTAGCAGCGGAGGGTTACTCGATGCACCATCACAAAGATGTGAGGAACAAAATGAAGCAATTAAGTTTATTCTTATAGGCTGCAATATTTTACACAAAGAGTATTATATAATTTTTATCCCCATTTAGTCAAGAATATTTTTGCTTTCTTTAAGATTGTCCCCTATCAAAAAAATATTTAGAAAAAAGTAATAAATTATTCAAAAAAACCTTCCAAATGTATGCCATTATTAACTATAATTGGATTGTGATGTATATATCTGGAAGTGGCGGTGGGGAGATTGAATGAATGCTTTTAATGGAGATTTAATTTTGGAAGAAAACAAATATAAGAAATTATTTCAAATAACCGAAAAACTTCATTCGTCCCTGGATGTGGATACCCTTTTAGGTGAACTATTCGTTATTCTTCAAGAAGTATATCCTGACTTTTCGTATTACTTACTTCTTTCCCAGGACACTCACAGCCACAATGACCTACCGAAAATTGACCTTAACTATGATAGTGAAAATATGACAGCAATTAATTCCTATGCCTCGGGAAATATCCAATTTGAAAATTCCATTGTTGACAAGCACGCCATTCTCTATGCCCCATTAAAAGGGCGGCAGGGGGTATATGGCGTATTGCAGGTAATTGCTCCAAATACACCGCAGTTTCCCGATAATGAGGTAGAATTTATTACTTTATTAGCGAGGTGTGCAGGAAGCGCATTAGAAAATGCCCAGCTTTATCAACAATCAAAGAGAGCCATATCTGATTTGCAATTAATCAACGAAACTTCGCACCGTTTAAATTCTAACCTGCGGCTTACCGAGACGATGACATTTATGTCGGGACAAATTAAGAATACATTCGATGCGGAAGAAGTTGGTTTCTTTCTATTTTCTCATGATCAAGTAAAGGTGAAAGTACTCTCAGGCTCCACGCCTTATTTTTTCACAAAACAGGCTCAAATCTATATTGATTACATAAAGGAAAAGATTCAAAAAGGAAGCGGCCCATTGTTTATTGGAGATTTAAATCTTCCAAATAAAACGAGCTTTCATTCCATTATAGCCGTACCTATGATTCAAAGACAGAAATTAAAAGGGTTTTCGATAATTATGCATCAAATGCCCTATTTCTTCTCATTCGAGACATTTAAGCTGCTTCAATCACTATTACATCATTCATCATTGGCACTTACCAATTCTCTGCTTCGTGAGGAATTGGAAACATTGGTCATTACGGACCATCTTACAAAGCTCCACTCTCGGAAGTTTTTGGATGAAAAAATCCAGCGTTCGATGAAAAAGGATGAAGAAGGCACCTTTATTCTCATCGATATCGATAATTTCAAAGAAATTAATGATACCTATGGACATCAAATTGGAGACGAGGTGCTTATTCAGTTAGCCGATTTAATTAAAAGGAATATTCACGGGCGGGATATAGGTGCCAGGTGGGGCGGGGAAGAACTGGCCATCTACCTACCGATGGTTCCCTTGAACACCGGGACAGCAATAGCAGAGAGATTAGTTGAAAAGGTTTCAGAAAGCACGAATCCGCCTATTACAGTATCATGTGGTGTTTCCTATTGGAGTAAAGACCGCCTTGATTCTTATCAATATTTATTTAAAAGAGCGGATGAAGCTTTGTATACAGCCAAAGAAACAGGAAAGAACAAGGTTATTATCCAAGGAGACAATATATCCGTGGGCTAGGCACTCATTACTATGAGTGCCCTAACGATATGCCGGCAATCGCTATATTTTATTAGTAATTTTGGTAACGCCTACAAACGGGAGGGATTCACATTGGAGAAGAAGAAGGCGCGGTTTGAAACGGAAGTTATTCATGCAGGCTATTCTAACGATGAACATCAGGGGAGTTTAGTTCCGCCCTTGTATCAAACATCCACGTTTACCTTTGCAAATGCTGAACAAGGGGAAAGAAGGTTTGCCGGAAAGGAAGAAGGCTTTATTTATTCCCGTTTGGGAAATCCAACGGTGAAAATACTTGAAAACAAGATGGCCGTTCTTGAAAAAGGAGAAGCAGCGTTAGCTTTTTCGTCGGGGATGGCTGCTGTAAGTGCAGTATTAATGGCCTTAACAAAAACGGGTGATCATATCCTTTGTTCCCAGGGAGTTTATGGTTGTACATTTGGGCTGATGGAGCTACTAAAGGATAAATATGGAATTGGACACAACTTTTCGCTAATGGATTCAAAGGAAACACTAGAAAATGATATTTTGCCTAATACAGCTTGTATTTATATTGAAACGCCAATAAATCCTACGATGAAGCTTGTCGACCTGGAGATGGCTGCAAGGATAGCGAGTGAAAGAGGAATCCCGGTTGTTGTCGATAATACCTTTTGTTCACCGTATTTACAAACGCCAATCGAATTAGGCTGTGATATTGTTATTCATAGCGCAACAAAGTATATATGCGGCCACGGAGATGTTATTGCCGGGCTGGTGATCGGAAAAAAGGAATTTATTGAAACTGTGTCCCGAACGACACAAAAGGACATTGGCGGCATTATCTCTCCCTTTGATGCCTGGCTATTGTTAAGAGGAATAAAAACACTTCCAGTCCGGATGGATCGCCATTCAGCAAATGCAGCTCATCTGTTTGAATTTTTGAGAAGTCACGAAAAGGTCGACTCCATCTATTTTCCAGGGGATCCAGAACATTTGGATTATGAGATTATGAAAAAACAAATGAAACAACCAGGGGGCCTCATTTCTTTTACAATAAAAGGAACAAAGGAAACTGCGCAAAAGTTTATCAATCACTTACAACTGATAAAAATTGCTGTTAGTCTTGGCGATGCTGAGACATTGATTCAGCATCCCGCAACAATGACTCATGCAGTTGTCCCTGAGGAAGAACGGAGAAAAATGGGGATTGAGAATACCCTGCTCCGTCTCTCAGTAGGCCTTGAAGCATGGGAGGATATTAGAGAAGACCTAGAGCAGGCATTTGATAAAATATAACGAAAATTAGCAGGGGCTTCGTGCCGGTTACGGTGATTAAAGAATGCGAGTGAACCGTCTCTCCTTACGGCAGCTTGCCAAATATAAAAAAATTGCAACACACTTAGCCAGGTTAGAAAAAGTGTTTTGCAATTCTAGTTTGATTTTGCCCCCCTGTTGATTGGAGCGGAGGGCACTCGACTCCTGCGGGATAGAGAGGTTACGGGAGACCCCGCAGGCGCCAAAGCGCCGAGGAGGCTCCCGGACCTCCCCGCGGAAAGCGAGTGCCCGGAGCGGAAATCAACAGGCCAGTTAGCAGGAACAATCTATTAACGAAAAATTGCCGAGAAATATACCCTTTCTCAACAATCTGACTCGCCGTGAGCGGCGAGTTTTCTTTATAAGTATTCTACAAGGACAGCTGTGAATTCTTCGAGCTGTTGTTGATCCAATTCATCAAAGCGGTTTGTTTCTGGTGAATCGATATCTAATACACCAATTAATTGACCGTCTTTTACAAGTGGAATGACGATTTCGGATTGGGAGGCAGCGTCACAAGCGATATGGCCTGGAAATTGATGTACATCTTCAACACGAATCGTTTCCTGTTTCAAGGCAGCGGTACCGCAAACCCCCTTGCCAACTGGAATGCGGATGCAGGCAGGAAGCCCTTGAAATGGTCCCAGTACTAGTTCTCCATTTGTATCCATTAGATAGAATCCGACCCAGTTAATGCGATCAAGAAACTGATTTAATAGAGCAGAAGCATTACTGAGGTTAGCAATTTGGTTTTTCTCGTCATGAAGAAGTGCACGCAATTGCTTTTTCGCGAGCTCATAATTTTCTTCACGGTTTCCAGTATACATTTCGACGTTAAACATGAAATTTCTCCTTTTTTTCTTATACTTTATTAATTATCTTATCAGAAATAGAAGAAAATAAGCACACTTTGTCGATATTTTTATGAAGGAATCAGCAGGGACGCAAAGAATCATTATTTAAGGGATAACTGTAGGGGGAGAATGAATGAAGGAGAATGCAAAAGAAGCAATTGTTAAGGCTGCTATTTCGTTGTTTAATTCAAATGGGTATTCGGGAACGTCGATTAGAGATATTGCCAGTTTAGCAAATGTAAATCCAGCAGCTATTGCCTACCATTTCAAGAATAAAACAGGTCTGTTAGAATTTTGTTTTATGCATTTTTTTGAACAGTACAGCAGCAAAATAGAAGAAGCGTACGCTTTCATTGATCGAGGTGCAAAAGAATGTTTAAAACGGATTGTAGCAGATTTGCTCTTTTATCAAAGTGAAAATATTCAGCTAACCAGTTTTGTATATCGGGAGATGTCGATAGAATCACAAGTTGTCAGAGAAATCATGTCAACTTATTCATTGAAGGAAAAATACTATTTCCAGAAGATATTTGAAAGGGGCTTCGAATGGAATGAATTCCGCCCACATTCAATTCCCTATTTAATAATCCAGCTAAAAGGCCTGTTGATGATGCCATTTATGAATACGCGTTATATGAGAGAGGTCTTGTACGTTTTTCCAAATGAGCAGTTCTTTCAGCAAAAATATTTAAAAGATATTCACTTATGGATTGATAAAACCCTTTGCTCGGACGTGCCAATAAAAAAGGGAGCAGTAATAAAATAGCGGAAATCGCTATTTTTTTTTGGCAAAACTGAGCTCAATTCTAGAAAAAGTAAGGATTTGAAACAAACGTTTATTTTATTTTACAAAAAAATTGAAAATTATAGTCAAAAATTGTCGTTTACATGGTATCATTAAGGCATTGAAGCGAAACTTAACTAATTAATATAATAGATGAAAATCATATAATTGAATCAATGTTTTTGGATATAGGGGGCTTACAAGTGATTTACTATTTCATTGGATTTTTCATCCTCGTACTTGCCTTATTTGTATTGGGATATTTAATAAAGAAAAAATATTTTAAAGAAATGGACCGGTTGGAAGCGTGGAAAATCGATTTAATGAACAGGCCAGTACTCGATGAAATGTCGAAGGTAAAGCAGTTAAATATGACAGGCCAAACGGAAGAGCTTTTCGAAAGTTGGCGGAATCAATGGGACGATGTTGTTACCGTACAGCTTCCTGATTTAGAAGAGATGCTTTTTGATGCAGAAGAGTACATAGATCGGTATCGATTCAAAAAAGCGAAAGGTGTCCAACAGGCAATTCAAGCTAAACTACAGGATACTGAGGTACAGATAAAGAGGATATTGGAAGAGCTGCATGAGTTAGTTGGCAGTGAGGAAAAAAACCGGGTTGAAATTGAGGAGCTAAAAGAACTCTATCGAGAATCGAAGAAGATGCTTCTGGCACACCGTCACAGCTTTGGCAATGCTGAAAAACGCTTAGAAGCGCAGCTTAGTGAAGCGGCACAAAAATTCCAAGAATTTGATGAAAAAACCGAACTCGGTAATTACCTTGAAGCCCGAGAAGTGGTTTTACTAATGCAAAACCAGCTTGGAACGATTAAAAACCATATGGATTTGATTCCGCAGCTCTTAATTGAATGTCAATCACTACTTCCTAATCAGCTGACCGAGTGTTTAGACGGACACCGTGAACTGACAGAACAGGAATATTATTTAGATCATTTAAATTTGGGTGAGGAAATTAAGCGTTTGGAAGAAAAGCTTGCCGAGAATTTGCGATTGATTGAAGCAACAGAAATTGAACAAGCAGAAGAAGGAATTAAGGAAATAAAGCAAAGAATTGATATCCTTTTTGACCACTTAGAAAAAGAAGTTCACGCCAAGCATTATGTAGTAAAGAATGAAAAGGCAGCCTATGATCTTCTAACTGCTGCTCAGGAGGAAAATGAAAATCTTTCAAATGAAGTAATCCATGTTCAGGAAAGTTATCAGTTATCTGACAGTGACTTTGAAACACAAAGGAATCTTGAAAAGGAACTTGGCACTGTTTATAAACACTATGATATTCTGATTGAAAAAATAAAATTGAATACAACAGCTCAAAGCGTGATTGGCGAGGAATTAAGTGCAATTAAAGATCAGCTGGATGTCATCCGCGATGGGCAGCAGGATTTTGCACTAAAACTCCAAGCGCTCAGAAAAGATGAACTAGAAGCAAGGGAAACGATTAAAGAGCTTACAAAAAAGGTAGGAGAAACAGTTCGTTTTGTTTCTAAGAGTAATGTCCCTGGATTGCCTGCCGATTATAAATATTTATTAGAGGATACAAATGAAAGTATTCAAAATGTTAGATATCAGCTGGAAGAAAAGCCATTAAATATTTCTGCCCTCAATCAGTACTTAGAAATTGCCGAGTTAACCGTTGAAAAACTTGTGAATACTACCTTTGAAATGATTGAGAATGTCACGCTTGCTGAGAAAGCCATTCAATATGGAAATAGGTATCGCAGCCGCTATCCATCCGTTTCAAAAGGATTACTAGAAGCGGAAATAGCATTTAGACAATATGATTATCAAGAAGCTTTGGAACAAGTCGCAGCCTCATTAGAGGGAATTGACCCGGAAGCCTTGAAAAAAATAAAAGCTAGTATTGAAGCATAATTACAAAAGGAAACTCGCTGGCAGCAAGCCAAGCGAGTTTTCTTTACTTTTTCAATTCAACAAGTTTATGATAAGATTTATTTTTGAAAGTGCGATTTTCTTGGAGGAGAAAAAATGATTTATTTTGATAATAGTGCAACGACTAAACCATATAAAGAGGTATTAGATTCTTTTCTGACGGTTTCTAGTGAATATTTTGGAAATCCCTCCTCACTCCATGGTTTGGGGGGACAAGCCGAAAAGCTCCTTTCACAGGCAAGGGATCAAGTGGCCAAGCTGCTAGCAGTGAAACCATCTGAGATTTATTTTACCTCCGGCGGCACAGAAGGGAATAATTTGGCGATAAAAGGTGCTGCATTGTTAAATAAGAATCGAGGCCGGCATTTGATTACATCAAGTGTTGAGCACCCATCGGTTAGGGCAGCAATGGAGCAGCTTGAGCAGGAAGGCTTCGAGATAACGTATTTGCCTGTTGACGAGACAGGAAGAATTTCAGCCGCTGACGTTGAAAAGGCAATCAGAAAAGAGACCATCTTAATCTCGATTATGCATGTTAACAATGAAGTGGGAACCGTGCAGCCGATTGAAGAGGTTGGAAAAATATTAAAAAATTATCCAACAATTTTATTTCATGTCGATGCAGTTCAAAGTATTGGTAAAGTTCCCTTGTCTTTAACCGAAAATAGAGTAGATTTTTGTTCTATTTCCGGGCATAAATTTCATGGATTAAAAGGTACAGGTGCCTTGTATATTCGTGAAGGTGCAAGGCTTGCTCCATTATTTTCCGGGGGCAGTCAAGAACGGAAAATACGGAGTGGCACCGAAAATGTAGCGGGGGCAGTTGCGCTTTCAAAAGCACTTAGAATGACGATGGAGAAAAGTGCAGCAGGTACTGAGAGAATGAAGAAAATCCAGAGCATGTTAAGAACAGGGTTGAATGGAATTGAAGGGATCAACATAAATACCCCCATTGAAAATGCAGCACCGCATATTTTAAATTTTTCACTAAATGGGTTGAAATCAGAGGTTTTTATCCATGCACTTGAGCAGCGGGAGATCTTTGTCTCGACGACTAGTGCCTGTTCTTCAAAAAAGAAATCACCAAGTAAAACGCTTCTCGAAATGGGTGTCCCGGAAAGTGCGGCTGAAAGTGCCGTCAGGATAAGCCTTTCCTTTGATAATACTGAAGCTGAGGCCAGGACCGTTATCGAGGCGATTGAAAAAACGGTAAACCAACTACGAAAGGTTATGAATTAAATGAACTATGACCGTATACTAATCCGCTATGGAGAAATTTCAACAAAAGGCAGAAATCGCAATAAATTTGTTGAAAAGTTAAGAAAAAGTGTGAGAATCGCTCTTGCCCCCTTTCCGAAAATAAAAGTAGAGGCAAGCCGCGACCGGATGTATGTGTTATTAAATGGAGAAAATGGTATAGAAATCATTGAAAAATTACAGACTATATTTGGGATTCAGTCATTCAGCCCGGCAATAAAGGTAGCTAGAGATGTGGAAACGTTAAAACAGGCGGCGCTCCAATTAATTCAATCCCTCTATAAGGAAGACCAAACATTTAAAGTAACCACTAAAAGGTCTGATAAAACATATGAACTAGATACGGATGGTGTCAATCAAACGATTGGGGCACATTTGTTAAAGAATATTCCCGGCATAAAAGTAGATGTAAAAAATCCTGATATTAATTTGCGGGTTGAGGTCAGAAAGGAAGCCATTTATTTATCGTGCGAAACCATTCAGGGTGCCGGCGGCCTTCCAATCGGCTCAAGCGGCAAAGCAATGCTCATGCTTTCCGGCGGCATTGATAGTCCAGTTGCAGGCTATATGGCAATGAAGCGCGGTGTTGAGATTGAAGCTGTTCATTTTTTCAGCCCTCCATTTACCAGCGAAAGATCAAAGGAAAAGGTTATTGATTTAACGAAGAAGCTGGCGGAGATTTATGGTTCAATCACTTTGCACGTTGTACCATTTACAGATATTCAACAAACCATACGCGAACAAATCCCGGAAAATTATTCGATGACAACAACAAGAAGAATGATGCTGCGAATCACGGATGAAATTCGGAAGAACCGTGAAGGGCTTGCCATTATTACGGGAGAAAGTCTCGGACAGGTGGCCAGTCAAACGCTTGAAAGCATGTATACGATAAATGAAGTGACCAATACGCCTGTATTACGCCCATTGATTACGATGGACAAGACGGAGATCATTAAGATTGCACAAGAAATTAATACGCTGGAAATATCAAACAGGCCATTTGAGGACTGCTGCACCATCTTTGTTCCAGCCTCCCCAAAAACGAAACCCAAAAGAGAAAAAGTAAATCACTATGAAAGCTTTTTTGATTTTGAACCAATGATTCAAACAGCTGTCCAGGAGATTGAAACACTTGTGATTAAACCGGACACTGCGGACACCGAAAAGCAATCAGAATTTAATGGGTTATTTTAATAAAGTAAATTTTGAACTTTTTGTGAACAATTACCAGTTGTGAGATGGAATGAAGCTCATCAATTCTACACATTCTATACTCACAAGGAGGTGATATCACATGGCAGGCAACAATTCAAATCAATTAGTAGTTCCTGGTGTTGAACAAGCTCTTGACCAAATGAAATATGAAATTGCAAACGAATTTGGTGTAAATCTTGGAGCAGACACTACTTCACGCGCTAACGGTTCAGTTGGTGGTGAAATCACTAAGCGTTTAGTTCAAATGGCTGAGTCTCAATTAGGCGGCGGATTTTCTCGATAATAAAAAATAAATACAATGGCTACAGAGAGTGTGGAGGGTTTCCTCCCACTCTTTTTTATTTTCGTTTTTTTTATAAGAGGTATATAATTAGCATCAGGTACTAGGAGCAAATAAAAATTAAATCATATTTTTAAATTTTTATTTAATTCTGTATAATTAAGCTAATAGAAATATATCGAGGAGGAGAACCATGAAACGCGAAGAATTAATTGCACCTGAAAAGTATAATCTTGTTTCTGAAATGGAGTGTTTTGCTAAGGAACCGAAAAGAGTAGCATTAAAATGGGAAAATGAGGTAGGTGAAACAAAACAAGTTACTTATGAGAATCTAATGAAGCAGGCTAATCAAGCGGGAAATGTTTTCTCCCAATATGGTTTAAAAAGGGGCGATGTCGTTCTTATTATCGTTCCACGTCTTATAGAAGCATATGTCGTTTATTTGGCAGCTTTAAAAGCAGGCATGGTTGTAATTCCAAGCTCAGAAATGTTAAGGGAAAAAGACTTGCAGTACCGTATTACTCACGGTGATGTTAAAGCAGTAATAAGTTATTATCCATATGTTGATCAATTTGAACATATTACCGAAACACAACCTCTGATTAAATTTACGATTGGGGCAGAGGAAAAAGGCTGGATCCATCTGGATGCTGAAATGGAAAAAGCTAGTACCAAATTCGCGATTGCTGATACGAATAGCGATGATATGGCCTTTTTATCCTATACTTCTGGAACAACAGGCAATCCAAAAGGTGTTGTCCACACACATGGCTGGGCGTTTGCTCATTTAAAAACAGCGGCACCCAAATGGCTTTGTATTGAGGATGGAGATACGGTTTGGGCAACCGCAGGTCCTGGCTGGCAAAAATGGATTTGGAGTCCTTTCTTGTCCGTTCTTGGCTCCGGGGGTACGGGCTTAGTCTACAACGGAAAATTTGAACCGAAAAAGTATTTAAGTCTGCTCCAGAAATACGATGTCAACGTCCTCTGCTGTACGCCTACGGAATACCGGTTAATGGCAAAGGTTGACAACCTCGATGAATATCAATTGCCAAACCTGCATAGTGCAGTCTCCGCAGGTGAACCGCTTAATCGAGAGGTTATTGATATATTTAGGAAATATTTTCATATCGATGTCCGTGATGGCTACGGTCAAACAGAAAATACCTTACTTGTCGGTGTAACAAAAGGGATGGAATTGAAATCGGGTTCAATGGGTAAACCGACACCGGGGAACAGAGTAGAAATCATCAATGAAGAAGGTGAGGTTTGTTCCATCGGTGAAGTGGGCGATATTGCCGTCCATGTAGAAACACCAGCGTTATTCAAGAACTATTATAAAGATCCGGAAAGAACGGCAATGCAGTTCCGCGGTGATTATTATGTGACTGGCGATAAAGCCAAGATGGACGAAGAAGGCTATTTCTGGTTCGAAGGCCGCAGTGATGATATTATTATCAGCTCTGGCTACACGATTGGACCGTTTGAAGTAGAGGATGCGTTAGTTAAACATCCGTTTGTAAAAGAATGTGCGGTGGTGGCAAGCCCTGATGAAATTCGCGGTTTTATTGTTAAAGCGTTTGTGGTCTTAAAGGAGGAAGTCGACTCCACTGATCCTGACTTAACGAAAACCCTGCAGGATCATGTCAAAGCACTTACAGCACCATATAAATACCCAAGGAAAATCGAGTATTTGACCGAACTTCCAAAAACAACCTCGGGGAAAATTCGCCGGATTGAACTGCGACAAAAAGAAATGGAATCAGTGAAACAAGTATAATTATAAAATGAAGGCAGGCGGTATTACCGTCTGCTTGTTTATATAGGGTTCAAGTAAGCAGGGGAAAACTTAAATAAAAAAGGGGACAAGAGCATGGGGAAATTGTGGTATGGCGGAACGATTTATACGCTTGAAACCGAAACGGAAATGGTTGAGGCTGTTTTTACAGAAGGAGACCGAATTATAAAAACAGGGGAAAAAGCAAAATTAGAAGAAATTTTTATCGAAAGGATTACGGAACGAGTCGACCTAAAAGGCGCAACCATGTTTCCGGGCTTTGTCGATAGCCATATTCATTTAATTGGCCATGGTGAAAAGCTAATTCGGCTTGACCTTTCGGGATTAAATTCGAAAGAAGAGGTCCTTGCTGCAGTTCGAGAATATGCCGCGGATGTGAAACCGGGTGAATGGATTATTGGCGAAGGCTGGAATGAAAACCGCTGGGCGCGAAAAGAACTGATCCATCGACACGAATTGGATGAAATTTCTCCAGAAAATCCAGTCATGTTGAAGCGGGTCTGCCGGCATGCAATGGTGGTTAATTCAAAAGCACTTACATCCGCTGGGATTTCAGAAGAAACTGTTTGCCCTGCAGGCGGGGTGATTGAAAAAGATATCACAGGTGGATTAACAGGTCTGCTGAAAGATAAAGCCCAAGATTTTATTCAAGCAGCAATCCCGATTGTTTCAGAAGAATATTTGCAAAAATCAATGAGATCAGCAATTAGAGATCTATATCGCCTAGGCATTACCGGGGTCCACACAGAGGATTTAAACTATTACGGCGGGTTTCATCGTACATACAAGACGTTTAAAAAGGTAATCGAAGAAGAGGGACTAAGGTTCAGAGCCCACTTACTTGTTCATCATGAAGTCATTGATGACATGGTTTCAGGAGGAGCGAGCTTCTTATCGGGTAACGAATGGATCGAGTTCGGTGCGATGAAGATATTTGCTGATGGCTCCATTGGCGGAAGAACAGCACTATTAAGCCGTCCCTACAATGATGCACCAGAGACAAATGGGGTGGCCATTTTTAGTCAGGAAGAATTAAATGCCCTAGTCGCAAAGGCACGTGAAAATAACCTTCCAGTAGCAATTCACGCCATTGGTGATTTAGGATTTGAGTATGTCCTTAATGCGATCGAAGCACATCCACTTGCCGGACCTGGGAGGGACAGGCCGATACATGCCCAAATTTTACGGCAAGACCTTATTGAACGGGCCAAAAAACTCCCAGTTGTCCTTGATATCCAACCCGTATTTATGGCATCGGACTTTCCGTGGGTCATCGACCGGGTTGGAGAAGACAGATTAGAGTATTGCTACGCATGGAAGACATTATTGAAAGAAGGTCTCCGCTGTGCCGGGGGTTCCGATTCCCCGATTGAGCTGCCTAATCCGATGTTCGGTATCCACGCTGCGGTAACAAGGACAAATAGGAATGACCCTGAAGGAATGGTCTATGGTGAGAATCAGGCTTTAAGTGTTTATGAAGCGGTCAGTTTATTTACGAAAGGCAGTGCCTATGCAGCCTGTCATGAGGAGGACCGTGGAATGATTAAGGAAGGATTTTTGGCGGACTTTACCGTGCTGGAACAAGATATTTTTAAACTTCCTCCATCCGGTATTCCAACTGTTAATGCGGTGTTGACGGTCATCGGCGGAGATATTGTTTATAAAAAAGAGTAATCTGGAAACAAAAAAATCCCCTTATTAATCTGTTTCGCGTTATAATAGAAATTATTTCGAAACTAGAAAGAATAGAGGCTCGGGGACAGATGAAAAAAAATGAAACAAAGCTTGGGGCAATCCATGCCGGCTTTTCCTATTTGCTATGGGGACTATTGCCAATCTATTGGAAGCTATTAAACAATGTGGAGGCAAAAGAAATCCTTGCCAACCGCATTTTTTGGTCGTTCGTTTTTATGGTGGTCGTTCTGATTTTGACGAAAAAAGGGGAATTATGTTTACGAACAATTAAAGGCTTTGCGCAAAACAAAAAACAGCTTTATGCCCTTACTATTGCCTCCATTCTTATTAGCGCCAATTGGTTTACCTATATTTGGGCGGTAAATAACGGTCATATGATTGAGGCAAGTCTTGGCTATTATATTAATCCGCTTGTCAGTATTTTATTAGGAATGATTGTTCTAAAGGAGAAATTGTCCTTTTACCAATACATTTCCTTCATTTTAGCAGCTGTCGGAGTATTGGTTATTACCTTTTCCCATGGTAATTTTCCGTGGATTGCGATTATTCTCGCTCTTACCTTTGGAATATACGGGTTGGCTAAGAAGTTGATCAATGTGGATTCCTCAGTTGGTTTAACATTAGAAACACTTGTCGTGACGCCAATCGCGGCAATATATATACTAATCTTATTGTTTAACGGCTCAAGTTCCTTTTTAACTGCCGGTGCAGGAACGAATCTGCTATTAATAGGTGCTGGTGCCGCCACAGCCGTACCGCTCCTCTATTTTGCAAAGGGAGCGCAGAAGATTCCCTTATCATTACTGGGATTCCTGCAATATATTGCCCCAACCTTAACCTTACTTTTAGGGATATTTGTGTATAATGAACATTTTTCAAAGGTACAGCTATTATCGTTTATGTTCATTTGGTCGGCATTGGCAATCTATTCTCTTTCAAAAACAAAACTATTGTCTGCAAAAGAATTAAAATGGCGGAAAGAAAAACGTACTAGTATGTAAATAAAAAACCTTATCCACAACAACTGGATAAGGTTTTTTTGCCTACAGGAACGTTCTTTTAACTTTATCCCAGAAGGAATTATCCTTTAGTTTTAAAGTTTTGATTTTTTTATCTCTAATTTTTATCTTAATTTTATCAACACTGCGGATGCTAAGGGCTTCATTATCCATACCCATTGTCGGTTGATCATTGTCATCGGATATGACCTTAAGTGTTAGTGTCCGTTCACTGCCGACTATAAAGGACGTGCCAAGTGTCCGGTAAACGTTGTTGTTAACGGATGCAACCTCACTTACTTGCATACAGGAGAGGAGAGGGTCAACTATTGAGCCATTGACGGATTTATTATAAGCCGTACTCCCAGTCGGCGTAGCAATGACGAGGCCGTCGCCACGGAATGTTTCTAAATGGAGCTGGTCGACAAATACATCAATGACAAGTGTTTTAATAACGGACGAGCGAATACTGAAATCGTTTAAACACGAAAACGTACCTTGACCGTCAACAGAAACTTCAATTGTGGGATAGCGGCGGACCTCAGTCCGTTCGGTTGATGTAACCGCTTCAATCATCTTCGAGGTATCGCTGAGGAGAAAATCGCAATACATGCTTAAACTATTTCCTGTTGCAATCCCCACGTAAAGGCAATCATCGCGGAAACCAGTCATTCTAATAGCCTGGAGGAATGTTCCATCATCACCGATACTAGCAATGATATTCGCCTTACTATAATCAGAAACAATGGTAAAGCCATAGCGTTCTGCAATCTCGAAAAGAGGAGCAGCCTTTGCCAGTATGTCCGAATCACGCTTATGATAAAAATAAATATTTCGACGCATATCCATATTATGTACCCCCTGTAAAATGATAGAGAAAATCCCACTTATTTAACCATACCAGAAATAACTTTGGTAAAATAGTGATAGTCTGAAATTAGTTTAGCACTTTTTTCAAACAATATGAAATGAAGGATATTAATTTTAGACGGAGAAAAAGGGGGAATACATATGAATGGAAAACGCTGGGCCGCTCTTGGAATTGCGGCGGCATTATTTTTTGTCTCGATTTTAATTAATGTTTTATCTGCGGTTGCCTTTAAGGGGATTGAAACGGATTTCACCGATTTTATGAATAATTCAGAGCGGCCGTTCACTGAAGAAGTGGTCAAAAAGGGCAGCGAATTAAAGAAAATCGTCGTTCTCGATGTTGATGGTGTCATCCAAGACACCGGTGATGCTGGCTCTTTTTTGCAAAGCTCTGGATACAATCATCAGGATTTCATGAAAAAGCTGAATTATATTAAAGACGATGATAGCGTGAAAGGTGTCATTATCCGAGTCAATTCTCCAGGTGGCGGAGTAGTGGAAAGTGCAGAAATTCATGATAAATTAAAGGAAATTCAAAAGGATACGAAAAAGCCAGTTTATATCTCCATGGGCTCAATGGCTGCTTCAGGTGGATATTATATCTCAACTGCAGCGAATAAAATCTTTGCCAGCCCTGAAACATTAACAGGCTCTCTTGGAGTCATTATGGAAGGATATAATTACAAAGGCTTGGCAGATAAATACGGAGTTGATTTTGTCACGATAAAAAGCGGACCGTACAAAGACATTATGAGTCCGACGAGAAAAATGACGGATGAAGAACGACAAATTTTACAAAAAATGATTGATAATTCATACGAAGGATTTGTCAAAGTAATTGCAGAAGGTCGTCATTTAACGGTTGATAACGTCAAAAAAATCGCGGATGGCCGTGTATATGATGGCCGCCAAGCGAAGGATTTAAAACTCATCGATGATTATGGTTACTTAGATGATGTCATTGAGCGCATGAAAAAAGATGAGAAGCTGAAAGATGCGAAGGTCGTCCGTTATTCGCAGGATTTTGGGCTCGGCTCATTATTTAAAATCCAGACAAATAAATGGCTCGGTGAGAATGCTGAAATGGCTGGTCTAATGAAAATCCTTTCCAAGCCGAATTCACCCCGTCTAATGTATTTATATGCGGAATAAGGGGGGGCAGGCAAATGGAAACGAATGATCATCAAAACGGCTGGAATGACTCAAAGGACACAACGCCAAATTTGACGGACAATCAAACTGAGGCGTTAGAGGCTGTTGCTCTATCGCAAGGAAGGGCATCTATTGGACAGACTTGGCCGGTTCGGTATGCGGGTTTTTGGATGCGCTTTTGGGCGTATCTTCTCGATCTAATTGTTGTTGGCAGCATTGAACGGATATTGATTAAGCCGCTCTTTCGAGTGCTTGATATTTCTTTAACGGAATTCAACATGTTTGCCCCGATTTCTATCGCTTCAGCGGTTATCTTTTACTTATATTTTGTGCTGATGACGAAATACTTTAATCAAACACTTGGAAAAATGGTTTTTGGTTTAAAAGTAGTTGATTTGCGTAATGACAAATTGACATGGGGAACTTGTCTTTTTCGTGAATGGATTGGCCGGTTTATCTCGGCAACGGTCATCGTCGGGTATATCATTGTCGCCTTTTTACCGAAAAAGCAAGGTCTGCATGACCTCTTCACCGATACAACTGTGATCCATGTAGAACGCTAAAAATAGGACCTATCAACTACTAGTTGGTAGGTTTATTTTTTTCCTAAAAAAGGAATACTAGAAGGCTGAAAGGTTGTGAATAAAATTGTTTTGGCTGCTGCTTTCTATGTCGCTTCTAGTGTTCTTATTCATGCTAATTATTTTTACTAAACTAACGATTCTTGTAAATTATTATCATCATAACGACAATGATGATTTAAAAGTGGAGTTTAGAGTTTGGTTCGGGCTCATTAAATACAAAATCAATGTTCCATTAATCAAAATTGATGATGATTCTCCGAGCATCGTAGTGAAAAGTCATTCTAAAATGGGCGGGGGTCCCGCCAAGGATTCAAATCCTGAACATAAAGTAACCCAAGTCACCAAGAAAGATCTCCTGACTAATTTTATAAATGCGAAAGAATTGCTGCATCGGGTTTTTAATTTGCATGTCATTGTCAGGAAATTCTTTCAAAAGGTTACGATAAAAAAAATAGAATGGCAATCCCTGATTGGGGTGGGGGATGCCGCTTATACTGGAATGGCAGCTGGAGCATTATGGGCGATAAAAGGCGGTATAACAGGACTCCTCAGCCACTATTTAAAACTTAAAGCAACACCGAAAATTTCAATTACTCCCCATTTTCAAGCGGCCATTATTCAGACCCGGTTAACATGTATTTTTCAGTTTCGTATCGGGCATGCTATACTCGCAGGTTTAAAACTGATGAAATTCTGGAAGGGCGGGAAACCGCACTTTAAAAGTAAAACAGATTTTTCAAATGAAAAAACGAAATCGATTTGAAAGAGGAGGAAATAGCCATGTCTAACCATCCAATTCAGGGTTTGATGACAACTGCAATGGAAAGCTTGAAAGAAATGATTGATGTCAATACCATCATTGGGGATCCGGTTGAAACCCCAGACGGAAGTGTCATTTTGACAGTGTCTAAGGTTGGCTTTGGATTTGCAGCAGGAGGCAGTGAGTTCAATTCCGGTGGTTCCCAATCGCAGGGCCAGTCTCAAGGCCAAGGTCAAAGTCAAAGTCAAAGTCAAAGTCAAGGTCAAGGTCAAGGTCAAGGGCAAAGCCAGGGGCAGTCAATGCTTCCATTTGGTGGTGGTAGTGGGGGCGGAGTTTCAATTACCCCAATCGCCTTTTTAATTGTTAACTCACACGGTGTCAAAATGCTTCATTTAGATGAGAGTACACATTTGTATGAGAAAATTTTAGAGCTCGCCCCACAAGCGGTAGATAAAATCCAGCAAATGTTCTCGAAGAAAGACCAAGGCAGCCAACAGCAAACTCAACAGCATCAACAGAAAATTGATCTTGATATTTAAATAAAAGGTTAATCTTCCGCCAATTGGGAGGATTAACTTTTTTATTGGAAGGATGTAAGAGTTCAATTAATTGCAAATTGGGCTTTGAAAAGATATATTTACACTGTACATACTTAAAGTCAAAATAGCGAAGAACTTTTTAGCTTTACGACGACAAAGGAGGATGTTAGAATGGCAAATGTTACATTTAAGGGAAATGCTATTACGTTACTGGGCAATGAAGTGAAGGTTGGCGACAAAGCGCCAAATTTCACTGTCTTGGCAAATGATTTATCGGAAGTTACTTTAGACTCTACTAAGGGGCAGGTACGGTTAATTACTTCCGTGCCATCATTAGATACTGGAGTATGTGATGCGGAAACCCGCCGCTTTAATGAAGAAGCTAACTCACTCGGAAGTGTGAAAATCTTAACAGTCAGCGTTGACCTGCCATTTGCACAAAAACGCTGGTGTGCAGCAAGCGGCATCGAAAACGTGCAAACATTATCTGATCACCGCGACCTTTCCTTTGGTGAAGCATACGGGGTTGCTATTCAGGAATTAAGACTATTAGCGCGTGCTGTATTTGTTGTAGATTCGAACGATACTGTCACATATGTGGAGTATGTTAGTGAAGCAACAAACCACCCGAACTACGAAGCAGCCTTAGAAGCGGCTAAATCAGCAAAATAATCTTATAATCCAGAAGGCCTCGTCATAGGCGAGGCCTTCTTAGTTGTTTTATACTTTTTAAATATGATAAATGATGGGAGTAGAGAAATGATTGTTTCTCCAGTAGAAGAGTTATTTACGCTATTTAATGAAACGGCCCTTATTTTACAAGAGGAATTGTCCTGCAACTATCTTGAGGCACTTGCCGAAACTGGTGAGAATCTATTTCAAGGTTCAATCCTTCAAGAAGAGTTAAGTGAATTAACGGCAAAAAGACTGAAAAAACAATACGAAGAGATTCATTTAGAAAAGTATTCGAATGAAGATATCCGCAAGGCATACCAGCTAGTGATTTTAAAAGGGATGAAAGAAAATGTTCAGCCTAATCATCAAATGACACCAGATTCAGTTGGGATGCTTGTAGGCTATTTAGTAGAGAGATTTATGAGCCAGCCATCCTTCCGCTTGCTAGATCCTGCAGTGGGGACGGGGAATTTATTAACAACGGTTTTAAATCACATACATAAAGAGGTATCATCCATCGGTGTTGAGATTGATGACATTCTGATAAAACTAGCCTATGTTAACGCGAATTTACAGGAACATCCTGTACAGCTATTTAATCAGGATGGCTTGGAGCCATTATTTATCGATCCGGTTGATGTCGTGATCGCGGATTTGCCAGTTGGCTTTTATCCGAACGATGTCAGGGCTTCAGATTATCAATTAAAGGCGAGTGTGGGTCACTCTTATTCACACCATTTATTTATTGAGCAAAGTGTCAGGGCTGCCGTGCCTGGAGGTTACTTGTTCTTCATTATCCCGAGCGGTTTATTTGAAAGTGAGCAGGCAGCCCAACTTCATGAATTTATCAAGGAAAAGGCCATCATCCAGGGACTTCTCCAATTACCAGCAAGCATGTTTAAGACCAACAGCTCAGCTAAGAGTATTTTTATTTTGCAAAAAAAGGGCGAAGGGGTTCAGCCTCCAAAGCAAGCTTTACTCGTGAAATTGCCGAAATTATCAAATGCAGTTGAGATGGATAAAATTCTAGCTCAAATGGATAAATGGTTCCAGGAAAATAAAGGATAAAACTAGCTTAAATTTCTAGTTTTATCCTTTTTTATTTTTATAATAATTTTGAATATATTTACATTTATACTGAAACCGCTCCCAAGTGAGTTATTCCTTGAAATGTTCTCAGTACAATGATTAAATGAGAAATTGAGGGAAATAAACAAGGTCGGTTTGCGCAAAATAAGCTTGTACTACATATAATCCGAATTGAATCGACGTTGTTATATAAAAGGAGCGGTTGCAGAGATGGCAAAAATTATTGCAATTAATGCGGGAAGTTCTTCACTAAAGTTTCAATTATTTGAAATGCCAAGCGAAGAAGTTATTACAAAGGGACTAATCGAAAGAATTGGTCTGAAGGATTCTGTATTTACGATTACTGCGGGTGGTGAAAAAGTCCAAGAGATCATTGATATCCCAGACCATGAAGTAGCGGTAAAAATGCTCTTAGATAAACTAACTACCTTAGGCATTATAAAGTCTTTGGACGAGATTGTAGGAATTGGCCATCGTGTTGTCCACGGTGGAGAAACATTTACCGACTCTGTTCTCATAACTGAAGCTGTTTTAAATAAAATTGACGAATTATCTGAACTTGCTCCGTTACATAACCCGGCAAATGTTACGGGTATTAAGGCATTCATGGATGTGCTTCCGAATGTACCGGCAATTGCAGTTTTCGATACAGCCTTCCATCAGACGATGCCGGAAAGTTCTTTTCTATATAGTCTTCCGTATCAATACTATAAGGAATATGGGATTCGAAAGTATGGCTTCCATGGAACAAGCCATAAATATGTTTCTCAGCGTGCAGCGGAATTATTGGGACGCCCGGTTGAACAGCTGCGTTTAATCTCCTGTCACCTTGGAAATGGAGCTAGTATTGCTGCCATTGAAGGCGGAAAGTCGATTGATACCTCGATGGGCTTTACACCGCTTGCGGGGGTAACAATGGGTACTCGTTCAGGAAATATTGACCCGGCACTCATTCCATATATTATGGAAAAAACCGGTAAGAATGCAGATGAAGTCCTTGATGTTTTAAATAAAAAGAGCGGTATGTTAGCTGTTTCTGGTTTTTCAAGTGATTTACGTGATATTGAAATTGAAGCGAAAAAAGGAAATGAGCGGGCGCAGCTGGCGTTAGATGTGTTTGCAAACCGTATTCATAAATATATTGGTTCATATGCTTCTAGAATGTTTGGTGTCGATGCAATTATTTTCACGGCCGGAATTGGTGAAAATAGCGACACAATCAGGGAAAATGTCTTAAAGGGCCTTGAATTTATGGGCGTGTATTGGGACCCAGCTCTTAATAAAGTAAGAGGAGAGGAAGCATTTATCAACTATCCTCACTCACCGGTTAAAGTCATTGTTATTCCAACAAATGAGGAAGTTATGATTGCACGTGATGTAGTCCGCTTGGCAGAAACTCATTAATTATAACCTAAGGCAAAAGCTGATATAATGGCTTTTGCCTTTTTAACGTTCTATTTCCTGTGATATACTGGAAATAGAAGCGTTGAAGGAGGGGCCCAGATGCCATTGACAGACCGGGAAACGAAAGTTTTGAATGGAATACGGGATTGGGAGAGGAACTTGCTCAATTATGAGGCGAACGACTTTCAATTAACATATGAAAAAAATTTGGAACGTTCATTTATGTTATTACCTGAAAAGGTTCAGCAACAATTTTTTTCTGTCATGGATAGCTGGCTGTTTCATCTACATAGTTTAATCCAAGGCTCACAGCTTCAAATGGACGCAAAGGAAAGAATTCTAGCCTCGGGGAGAATTTTTCGAGAGGATATAGAAAAAATAACAGACTTAAAGCAACTGGACATCAACCAGTTACAATACATAGCAGAGCAGCAAATCGCAAGGCATCGTCTTTATTCCTTTGCTCAAGGCGGTCTTTCGGGTACGGGTGGAACGCTGCTTTTAGGTGCAGATATTCCGGCAATGGCAGTAATTAATTTAAGGATTGTGCAATTAATTGCAATGACCTATGGTTTTGAGGTGAATACTCCATTTGAAATGATGACATCTTTAAAGGTATTCCATACCGCAACATTGCCGGCGCGGATTAAAAAAGCAGGATGGGCGTCCTTAATGGCTGAACTGGAAGCGAACGATGAATATTATTTTTACGAAGGTAATGAGGAGATTATTGATATCTCGTGGCTGGAGCAGCCTATTCAGCAGCTTTTAAAAGCAATGGTAATAATATTGTTCCGAAAAAAAGTCATTCAAGGAATTCCGCTAGTCAGCATGGCGATTGGCGCTGGAGCAAATTATCAATTAACAAGAAAAGTAACGGAGCTCGCCCATAAATATTACCAGCTTCGCTACCTTAAAGAAAAAGAGGAGTTTTAATAATGAGCACGCATGAGCATAAAAATGTTGCACCTAAAACGGTTAATTGCAAAGTCATTACAGTCAGCGATACGAGAAATCAGGAAACAGATAAAAGCGGCAGACTGATGATCGAGCTGCTGGAACAAGCAGGGCATAGAGTTGTTGATTATGTCATTGTCATCGATGAAGCTGAACCGATTCAAAGTGAAATAGAAAAGGGATGCGGACGAGCGGATATTGATGTCATCCTCACAAATGGCGGCACGGGGATTGCCAAGCGTGATGTAACGATTGAATCTGTTCAAAGCCTGCTTGAGAAAGAAATCGTTGGCTTTGGTGAAATATTCAGGATGCTGAGCTATCAAGAGGACATTGGGTCGGCCGCGATTCTCTCGAGGGCCATTGCCGGAGTTGTCAAAAATAAAGCAGTATTCTCAACGCCTGGTTCATCCGGTGCGGTGAAACTGGCAATGAATAAATTAATTTTGCCGGAAATTGGTCATGTGGTGAGAGAAATCAAAAAAGATCTATAAAGTAAAAACTCCCAATCACGGGAGTTTTTTAATGGTGGACTTTTTCCGAAAGGGTCTGGTTCGCACGGTACCAAAGCCAAAGGTCATTAATAATGGAGGCCAGTTCTGCTATTTCCGTGTTCAATTGACAGGAACGAGTGAAATTATTTTCATCTGATAGCTGGGCTTGCTTATGATTAATTTCCTTTTCAAGCTCAAAAATTCGGTCGGGAATAGAACCGCGGATTTGTTCCCAATGAAACAGAATCTCTTGTTGAGTATCTTTACTGTAATCGTTCCATTCTTCGGTCAAATCGGGCAGAAAAATGCCCAGACGCTGATCGAAAGAAAAATGTTCTTTCATAATTTCCTCCAAGATTTAAAAGTTATTTACTATTTTACTACACATTGAAGGTCCATTCACGCTAAACCTTTTAATTCGGGTGAAATAAGAAGCACGGAGCTGATTGGCTCCGTGCTTTCCATTATGAATTTTTTTCTGTCCTGACAACCAGAACATCACATGGTGCATAGCGAGTGATATGTTCTGAGACACTGCCAATAAAGATTCTTTCCACCATATTCATTCCGGTCGCACCGCAGATAATTAAATCAATCTTATGCTTTTTAGCCAGCTCTCTAGGGATTCTTACTTTAGGAGAACCAAAGTCAATTTCATATTGAACTTCCGGAATACCTGCATTTTTCGCTTGCAATTGATAATTCTCGAGCATATCTTTTGCCAGCTTTTCTGCCCTGTCACCAATGACTGTGTCATAGGCATCAATAAGGGCAAATGACCTTACATCAATCACATGGACTAACAGCAATTTCGCATTATTTCTTTTTGCAATTTCAATCCCTTTTTTAAAAGCCCAATCTGCTTCCTTCGATCCATCAATTGCGACTAAAATATTCCGATATTTGAGTCCCATGATATCATCTCCTTACCTTAATTATACAATATTTAACAACGTATAATTGTTTCAATTTTTCGAACAATAATGAGGTAGCTTAGTGTGGAAAGGAGATTTATCGATCGTGAAACGAGAGCCGAATAATAAGTTTACATTTGATTTTGATGAACAAGGTACAAACGAAGTGAGCCAGCAAATTATGGATTCGTATAATAGTGGTTTCATTGGTGAAGGAACTGCGTTGGCTGACAGTGACGATACCGCTGCAGCTGAAGGATAGGAACTAATTTAAATAGTAGAGTATCCGGCTGTCCTAAACATGGGGACAGCCTTTTATTGGTTATGGCTTTTTCATTTAAGTTAAAAACTTTGGAATTACTTCTTTCTTTGATAAAATGTAAATGTTTACAATAATTTTTGGAGGTAAGCGCATGCGGATCGGAGTACCTAAAGAAATTAAAAATAATGAAAACCGAGTTGCTATGACACCAGCTGGAGTGGTTAATCTTGTGAAATTTGGCCACGAGGTTTTTATTGAAAAAGGTGCCGGACTTGGCTCTGGATTTACAGATGAGGATTATAGTTCTGCCGGTGCGAAACTGGCAGCAACCGCAAAAGAGGCCTGGTCCATGGAAATGGTTATGAAGGTAAAAGAACCTCTTCCTAGCGAATATCAATATTTCCGTGAAGGGTTAATATTATTTACATATTTACATTTAGCACCTGAACCGGAATTAACAAAAGCCTTAATCGATAATAAGGTTGTAGGGATTGCTTATGAAACAGTACAGTTAACTAATCGAAGTCTGCCATTATTGACACCAATGAGTGAAGTAGCCGGAAGGATGGCTGCTCAAATTGGCGCGCAATTTCTTGAAAAGGTTCATGGAGGTATGGGGATTCTTCTTTCTGGTGTCCCGGGCGTACAAAGAGGAAAAGTTACCATCATTGGCGGCGGTGTGGCCGGTACCAATGCAGCCAAAATGGCAATTGGCTTAGGGGCAAAAGTAACGATTATTGATTTAAATCCAGACCGTCTTCGTCAATTGGATGATATTTTCGGCTCTGATGTGACGACATTAATGTCAAATCCTTATAATATTGCCGAAGCTGTAAAGGAATCGGATTTGGTTATTGGTGCTGTGCTGATTCCGGGAGCGAAGGCGCCGAAGCTTGTCAGCGAAGAAATGATTCAATCGATGAAACCAGGCAGCGTGGTCGTTGATATCGCCATCGATCAGGGGGGGATTTTTAAAACGACTGACCGGATTACCACACACGATAATCCAACATATGTGAAGCATGGCGTTGTTCATTACGCAGTAGCGAATATGCCTGGTGCAGTGCCAAGAACTTCCACGTTTGCGTTAACAAATGTGACCGTCCCATATGCCGTCGACATTGCTAATAAAGGCTATAAAAAGGCGTGTTTGGATAATGAGGCCCTGTTAAAAGGAATTAATACCCTTGACGGCTATGTTACCTACCAAGCAGTCGCGGAAGCACATGGAGTGGAATTTAAAGATACGAAATTATTGCTTGAAAAATAAAAAAGTTATTTTCTCTAGGGAAAAACTGTCCTCATGACCGCTTCATGAGGACAGTTTCCAAGGATATAACGCATGTTTTGTCCTCATGACTGCTTCATGTGGACGGTTTCCAAGGATTTCACGCATGATTTGTCCTCATGGCTGCTTCATGAGGACAGATTCCAAGGATTTCACGCATGTTTTGTCCTCATGGCTGCTTCATGAGGACGGTTTCCAAGGATTTCATGCATGTTCTGTCCTCATGACCGCTTCATGAGGACAGTTTCCATTCAAAAAAACAAAACCAGCTCCCCGAAAGGAACTGGCTGGAAACTCATTATGTAAGCCGCATTTGCCGTAGAAATATAAGAAAGTTTTAAACCACCACTCCTCAAAGTGGGTGTTTTCAGAAACTTTTCTGCTTGTCCTCCATGTCCTATAGACAGAGGCCTGTCATTCCAGCTTCGATGGTTAAACTCCCTATTACAGCTTAAAGGTTAAAACTTTATTATGATTACGTACAACGCAGCTTGTATTTGTATATTACACCATTACGCATGAAAGTTCAATGTAAAAAAGAACCAAATGAGCCTACTTGATGATCTGTAATTCTTTTGGGAATTTGGTTAAAACTTTGGCACCATCTGCCGTGATAAATAGATCATCCTCAATGCGGACACCAGCAACTTCAGGGACATAAATTCCCGGTTCAATCGTGTACACCATGCCTTCCTCAATAAGCAGCTGGTTTGTCTCTGTCAATGATGGAAACTCATGTACACCAATTCCGAGTCCATGACCGAGGCGGTGAGGGAAATAGTCGCTATATCCTGCTTCTGCAATAATTCGGCGTGCAGTGAGATCGACTTCGGCAGCGGTAACACCAGGCTTGCTTGCTTCAATGGCTGCGAGCTGCGCTTTTAGAACCGTATCGTAAATTTCTTTTTGTTTATCATTAATGTCCCCGTAGGCAACCGTTCTCGTGATATCAGAACAATAGCGGTCGACAACAACACCTAGATCGAATAAAACGAGATCACCCTTTTTAATTTTTGTTTCCCCAGGGTTGCCGTGCGGAGAAGCAGCGTTTGCTCCGGTCAACACCATTGTCGAAAACGACATTTCAGTCACACCCTTTTGCTTTAGGGCGTACTCTAAGGCGTTTAGGACTTCAAGCTCTGTTTTGCCTTCCTTGATCTCACTTGCACCGAATTCCACGGCATAATCAGCAAGGGCACAAGCTTCTTCAATGACTTTTAATTCTTTAGCATCCTTGATCATCCGCAACAGTCTTACTTTTTCTTCAGCTGAAACAAAAGCGGCTTTAGGGAATAACTGTGAAAGCTGTTCATAGCGTTCGACATTCATATGCTCTTTCTCGATAGCAGCTTTGGAAACAGCCTTGATTCTTTTATTAATTGCATGTTCGATCATTTCCCACGGATTTTCAATATCGCTATAACCGAGGATTTCATGCTCCCAGCCGGAACGTTTAGCATCATGCACTTCCATTGCCGGACAAACCAGGAACGGTTCCTCCTCTTGAAAAACAGCTAGCGCAAGTAATCGTTCATGCGGGTCGGTATAATAACCGCTTAAATAAAATACGTTTTCGGAAGAAGTAAGAAAGCTAACTTCAATCTCATTTTCCTTCATCCACGTTTGAAGCTTTACTAATCGCTGATTCATGTTTAGTGGCCCCCATTTTTAAAAATCAATTCCAATTTGAGAGTATCAATATTCATTTCAATTGTAAACTAACACAACTTAGCATGTGCTAATACCTGCATCTTATGGGTATATATGAGGAAGGAATTTCAAAAGTTTTATGGAATTATTTATTATTACAATTGCTTTGTTAAAGAACATTGTTGATTTTGAGCACAATGTTGATTGGAGTGGAAGGCGCGAGACTCCTGCGGGAGCAGCGGGACAGGTGAGACCCCG
>NZ_JBHVSI010000018.1:0-10733 GCF_042885335.1 Neobacillus sp. NPDC058068
TCACACCCGTTCCCATACCGAACACGGAAGTTAAGCTTCTCAGCGCCGATGGTAGTTGGGGCAGGCGCCCCTGTGAGAGTAGGACGTTGCCAGGCTGTATTATTTTTAAAAATGTGTATATAGTTTATATATTTTGATATATAATAAATTGGTGCACACATGGAGCAAGCTCCAAACTTAATAACTTCTATTGTCGCGGGGTGGAGCAGTCTGGTAGCTCGTCGGGCTCATAACCCGAAGGTCGTAGGTTCAAATCCTGCCCCCGCAATATGGTCCGGTAGTTCAGTTGGTTAGAATGCCTGCCTGTCACGCAGGAGGTCGCGGGTTCGAGTCCCGTCCGGACCGCCATTTAAAATTAGTACGAAACTAGATTTCGTCTTTTTTTATGTCTTTTGCAAACTACATATGAAATAAGCATCCTTAGGAGACATCCTAAGGTTTTTTTTGCAGTTAAATAAGGGTAAAATAAAGATATTGAAATGTTAAAGTGTAAAGGTGATTGGATGAATCAATTTGAACTAGATACAACGAATTCAGAAGAAACCTCGCGATTCGCAGCAAAATTAGCTGGATATTTAAAACCAGGTGATGTTATTGCACTTGAGGGGGACTTAGGTGCAGGGAAAACAACCTTTACCAAAGGGTTGGCGATAGGATTGGAAATTAAGAAAACAGTTAATAGCCCGACATTTACCATCATTAAAGAGTATAAAGGGAAGCTGCCCTTGTATCATATGGATGTATACCGCGTAGCTGATGCATTTGAAGACCTTGGGTTTGATGAATACTTTGAAGGTGATGGAGTGACAGTAGTGGAATGGGCCCATTTAATTGAAGAGCAGCTTCCTTCTGAGAGGCTGACTATTTTCTTGTATCGCGAAGAAGGAGATAAAAGGAAAATGGTGTTAACGCCAAAGGGCGAAAGATATGAGCACCTATGTAAGGAGATTTTTCGATGACCATATTAGCGATTGATACTTCTAACTATTGCTTAGGAGTAGCGCTGTTAGAAGATAATCAGGTTCTAGGCGAGTATATAACGAATTTAAAAAAGAATCACTCCGTTCGAATTATGCCGGCTATTGAGACCCTTATGAAGGATTGTGAGAGGGTGCCAGCTGATTTAACGAAAATTGTAGTGGCGAAAGGTCCCGGCTCCTATACAGGAGTTAGAATAGGTGTTACGATTGCCAAAACATTGGCTTGGACATTACATATTCCGCTTGTAGGGATATCGAGTCTGGAAATTTTAGCTGCAGGAACGGGAAGATACTTTGATGGCTATATATCTCCTTTATTTGATGCAAGAAGAGGTCAAGTTTATACAGGTCTGTATCAATTTGAAAATGGAAAGCTTGTAATGGTAGAGCCGGATCAGTTGATACTTTTAGTGGACTGGGCAGCAAAATTAGTTGAATCGACCAAGCCAATTTTATTTGTCGGGAATGACTTACAAATCCACCGGCCAAGGATTGAGGAACTGCTAGGGTTGAAAGCTACTTTTGCTAGTATCACGGAACATAATCCGCGACCGGCGGAACTTGCATTGTTAGGCAGTGATAAACAAGGAGAAGATATACATTCCTTTGTACCGAATTATATCCGTTTAGCTGAAGCGGAAGCAAAGTGGCTAGAGGCAAAAGGAAAAATTTCAAATGGATAGGATAAGAGAGAAATGGCAGATTCTTACGAGTTTCGTTATATGAGGGAAGAGGATATAGATCAGATAGTAGAAGTTGAGCATGCCTCGTTTACTATGCCTTGGAGCCGGGAGGCATTTTATAATGAATTGCACAATAACAAGTTTGCTGTCTATATCGTTTTAGAGGAAAATAACAAAATCATCGGTTATTGCGGCACGTGGATTGTCATTGATGAGGCACATGTAACGAATGTGGCCGTTTTGCCCGAATATAGAGGAAGAAAATTTGGGGAAGCCTTAATGATGAAACTTATGACTGTTGCCAAAGTGAAGGGGGCAAGAACCATGACACTCGAAGTTAGGGTAACCAATCATACAGCGCAATCCCTTTATCGTAAACTAGGCTTCCAAAATGGCGGGATTAGGAAAAATTATTATGCGGATAATCAGGAAGATGGGTTAGTCATGTGGGTGAATTTATGAAAAATGATCAGTGGATATTAGGAATTGAAACAAGCTGCGATGAAACGGCAGTCGCGATAATAAAAAATGGCCGTGAAATTGCGGCTAATGTAGTGGCATCACAGATTGAGAGCCATAAACGTTTTGGCGGGGTAGTCCCTGAAATTGCTTCACGCCATCATGTGGAACAAATAACAATCGTCATTGAAGAAGCATTGAGTCAAGCGAAGTTAACCTTTGCTGAGCTTGATGCTATAGCTGTTACAGAAGGACCGGGATTGGTTGGTGCCCTTTTAATAGGGGTAAATGCTGCCAAAGCGTTAGCCTTTGCTCATAACAAACCGCTAGTTCCGGTTCATCATATTGCCGGGCATATTTATGCGAACAGGCTGATAACGGAGTTGCAGTTTCCTCTTATAGCTCTAGTGGTCTCAGGAGGGCATACCGAGCTTGTTTATATGAAAGAGCACGGACATTTTGAAGTGATTGGCGAGACGAGGGATGATGCAGCAGGAGAGGCGTATGACAAGGTGGCAAGGACCTTGAATATGCCGTATCCAGGCGGTCCGCATATTGATCGTTTGGCACAGGAGGGAAGCCCGACAATTGATTTACCTCGAGCTTGGTTAGAGGAAGGTTCTTATGATTTTAGTTTCAGCGGCTTAAAGTCAGCTGTCATTAATACGGTCCACAATGCCGAACAGCGCGGCGAAGTGATAGCACCTGAGGACCTTGCCGCCAGCTTTCAAGCAAGTGTGATTGAGGTATTAGTTAAGAAGACGGAAAGAGCCGTAGCTAAGTATGGTGTGAACCAAGTATTAGTCGCTGGCGGTGTTGCGGCAAATAAAGGCCTCAGGGCGGCATTAGAAAAGGCATTCGCGGATAATGACAAGGTAGAATTGGTGATTCCGCCATTATCCTTGTGTACCGATAATGCTGCGATGATTGCCGCTGCCGGAAGTGTGATGTTTGAAAAAGGGATCAGAGCAGGGCTTTCCCTAAATGCAAATCCGGGACTGGATATTGAAATCTATAATGGTTAACCAACTCTTCTGAATAAGAAGAGTTTTTTTTTCGAAAAGGGGGGGAGTGCAGCATAAACGAATCAGTAACGCTATTTACGTCCTTTGTGGATAAGATTTTATAAAAAAAGATAGAAAAAGTAATAAATGTGGATAAGCCTGTGGATTGTGTGGGCAATGTGGATAAAAACGCAACTTATTGTGGATAATGTGGAAAAGCTTATAAAACTCCTGAAATTATTCTGTTTAAAGTGTGAATAAAGTTGTGGAAAAGCGAAGGATTTCTTAAAAATTGTTGATATCCTTTAAAATTTGTTGATATAGTTTCTTTCATTTTCAATTTCAAATTAAAATCTGTCAATAACACACCAGAATTTGCAGATATCATATATATATCCAAAAAAATAATGGTTGAAACCAGACATCCCGCCCGGTTTCAACCATTATTCCGCTAACTCCGCCCATTCCTCCATCAAGTGCTCAAGCTCTGTCTTCGCTTTTTCACTTTTTAGGTTGATTTCCAAAACTTTTTCGTGGTCTTGAAAAATCTCTGGTGCACATAATTGCTGCTCATAATCGCCAATTTGTTCCTCAAGCACTTCGATGCGCAGCTCGATTTCATCTAATTTTCTTTTTCGCTGCCGTTCAAGCTTTTTACTTTCCTTATCCTGTTGATAACTATTTTTCTCGTGCGTTGCGGAATAGGCTGCCTTTTTTGCTAAATCTTCAAGCGCAAGCGCTTCAAGTTCTTTTTGCTCCAGTTTTTTTTCTAGATAATAATCATAATCCCCAAGATATTCACTGCTTCCATTCCCGCTCAGTTCCAGTACCTTTGTAGCGATCCGGTTAATGAAATAGCGATCATGTGAGACAAACAAAATGGTGCCTGGATAATCGATTAAGGCATTCTCCAGCACTTCTTTGCTATCAAGGTCTAAATGGTTAGTTGGCTCGTCCAAAATTAACACATTTGCCTTCTCAAGCATCAGTTTAGCAAGGGCAAGTCGGGCTTTTTCACCGCCGCTTAAGGTAGAAACTATCTTCAGCACATCATCGCCGGAAAATAAGAAATTACCGAGAACCGTCCGGATTTCCTTTTCATTTTTAAGCGGATAATCATCCCAGAGCTCATTCAACACGCGCTTATTGGAGGTTAACTCGGCCTGTTCCTGGTCGTAATACCCAATCGCAAGGTTTGTTCCATATTGAATCGTTCCGGCAAGCGCGGGCAATCGATTGATAATCGTTTTTAACAGTGTTGATTTGCCGATTCCGTTTGGTCCGACAAGGGCAATGCTTTCCCCTTTATAGGCACGGAAGTTGATGTCCTCAGAAATTTTTTCATTGCCGTAACCGACAGCAAGCGAATCCACTGCCAAAACATCATTTCCGCTTTGTTTCTCGATTTCAAACGAGAAGGTAGCGGACTTTTCACCACCTAATGGACGGTCGATAATTTCCATCTTCTCGAGCTTTTTCCGGCGGCTTTGTGCTCGTTTAGTCGTCGAGGCCCGTGCTAAGTTCCGCTGGATAAAGTCCTGAAGATCAGCAACCTCCTGCTGCTGTTTTTCGTAAACCTTCATATCGCGCTCATAATTGGCGGCTTTTTGGTCAAGGTAAGAACTATAGTTGCCCGTAAACCTTTGAATTTGTTTGCGGGATACTTCGTAAACTTGAGTGACTACTTTATCTAAAAAATATCGGTCATGTGAGACAATTAAAATGGCGCCATCGTAACTCTGTAAATATTGCTCAAGCCATGAAAGAGTATCGATGTCGAGATGATTGGTCGGCTCGTCCAAAATTAAGATATCAGGTTTTGTTAATAGTAATTTTCCTAAAGCAAGGCGGGTTTTCTGTCCGCCGCTTAAACTTGAAATCGCAAGCGCGCTTTCGTGGAAACTTAACCCATGGAGCACGGAGCGAATATCTGCTTCGTATTGATAGCCGCCAGTCTCCTTAAATTTCACCTGAAGCTGGTCATATTCCTTAAGAACACGTTCATATCTTTCATTGTCTTCAAACACACCGGGGTCAGCCATCTGTTCCTCAAGCCTGCGAAGCGACTTTTCCATCAATTGAAGCGGTTCGAAGACAGTCAACATTTCTTCCCAAATGGACAAATTCGATTCTAATCCGGTATTTTGCGCTAAATAACCAATGGTTACTTCTTTTGGTTTGATTATATCTCCGCCATCATGTGACAAGTGTCCGGCAATGATCTTTAAAAGCGTCGATTTGCCTGCACCATTGCGGCCAACAAGCGCCACCCGGTCTCGCGTTTGTAATTCTAGCTTAATATTCGATAAAATAAGGTCAGCACCATAATATTTTTGTAGTTGATTGACCTGCAGTAAAATCATTTTCATTCACCTCTTACATACAAATAGTGTACCGTATAACTAGAGTGTCGGCAATAAAGGGCTTTAAGAGCGGGTTTCCTTCAACGAAAAAAATGTTTGAACTAGTTCAAAGTTTCACACACATAATAGGAAAAATAGTGTATGATTTGAGAGGAGGATTTTTTATATGGCAGATTTTACACATTTTAATGAGGAAGGCAGAGCGAAAATGGTCGACGTAAGTGATAAACCAGAAACTGCACGGACCGCTCTGGCACATTCCAGCATAACTGTTAGTAAAGAGATTTATGAAAAGATAACCAATAATGAAATGAAAAAGGGCGATGTGTTAGCTGTGGCCCAGGTAGCAGCTGTTATGGCGGCCAAAAAAACATGGGATCTGATTCCAATGTGTCACCCGATTCCGCTAACAGGAGTGAACATTTCTTTCTCATGGGAAGCGGATCAGAAAGAGAACTATCACCTGCAAATTGCGGCAGCAGTCAAAACAAAAGGGAACACAGGTGTGGAAATGGAAGCGTTAACAGCAGCCGCAGCTTGTGCCTTAACCGTTTATGATATGTGTAAAGCAGTGGACAAAGGGATGGTCATCGGACCGACCTATTTAGTCGAGAAAACGGGCGGTAAAAACGGGGATTATAAACGAACCGATGAAATTTAACTAAATCATTCAAGGGGTGTGGGAGATTATGGGTAATGAAACAATGAAAATACCACAGGCGACAGCAAAACGGCTGCCCCTCTACTATCGATTTTTAAAAAACCTTCATTCTTCCGGTAAACAAAGGGTTTCTTCAGCAGAACTGAGCGAAGCAGTGAAAGTGGACTCGGCAACCATTCGCAGGGATTTTTCCTATTTTGGTGCCTTAGGCAAAAAGGGCTACGGTTATAACGTCAATTATTTATTAACCTTCTTCCGCAAAACCTTAGATCAAGATGAACTAACAAAGGTGGCCTTAATTGGGGTCGGTAATCTTGGTACTGCCTTTTTAAACTATAATTTTTTAAAAAACAATAACACAAAAATAGAATTTGCCTTTGATGTCGATCCGAATAAAATGGGAACGAAGATTCGTGAGGTACCGGTCTACCATCTTGATGAATTGGAGAACGTCCTAGCCAATGAAAATATATCGGTAGCGATTCTAACCGTTCCCGCGCAGGTCGCTCAGCAGATTACCGATCGACTTGTGAAGGCTGATGTGAAAGGGATATTAAATTTTACGCCAGCACGGTTAAATGTTCCTCCTTCCATTCGGGTCCACCATATCGATTTAGCAGTAGAGCTGCAATCATTAATTTACTTTTTAAAGCACTATCCGACCGCAGAGCTAGAAGAATAATATGTTTAAGGGTTTTTCACGAGCATAAACTTGTGGAAAGCCCTTTTTTATTTTTCCCGCTTTACATGCGTAACAGTGTTATGTTACATTATAAAACAGAAAGGGGTTTTCAACATGAGCGAGGAGTTAATTTCTAAGAAGGATTTATTAGATCTAGCAGGGATTTCGTACGGACAGCTGTATCGGTGGAAGCGGAAGGATTTGATTCCTGAAGAATGGTTTATTCGAAAATCGACATTTACCGGTCAGGAAACCTTTTTTCCAAAAGAAAAGATTTTAGATAGAATCGATAAAATCCAAACGATGAAGGAAAATCTTTCGTTAGATGAACTGGCCGATATGTTTTCGCCGAATATTAGTGATTTGCAATTGGAAAAGGATGATTTAATCAAACGTAACATTGTTTCTGCTGCAGTGATGAATTTTTACCTAGAGAATGATAAGAGCGGTCTTACATTTCATTTTCCAAGAATTCTTGAAGTATATGTGTTAGAAAAGCTGCTTCAGTCGGGTGAAATTAATTTGGATGAGGGGAAAATGGTCTTACAAGTATTAAAGGATAATGCGCCACTTATCAAACAAAAAAGCTGTGAATTGGTGATTGCCCGAAAGCTTGGGGTATCTTCGTGCCTATTATTAATTAATGCAGAAGCCGTTCATTTTGAACCGGGAACGAAAATGGTAGTGTCACTGTCACTAATGACTTGTATGGAAGAGATTAAGTCGAAATTATTATAAAGGAGAATGGCAATGGAATTAAAGAATAGAGGAGATTTGGTCATTAATGGGGTTGGGGCATCTAATGGCGGGAAATTCCAGCTTGTTACATTGAATGGACATGGAACGGTTAACAGTGATTTAGAGTGTAGTGACTTTGAATGCAATGGTTCAGGTACGGTCAAAGGCGATGTGAAAGCAAATACAGCTAAAATAAGTGGAAATGCGAGTTTTAAAGGAACGATCGATAGCCAACAGGTTACGGTGGAAGGAACAGCAAAAATTGAGAAAAACCTGTATGCGAAACATCTCTATGTTTCAGGCAAAGCCTCTGTTGGCGGCAAAGTTAAAAGTGAGGAAATAAACTGTCATGGGATTTTATCGGTGGGTGAAGATTGTGAAGCTGAAATTTTTAAAGGAAAATATCGCTTTACGATTGGCGGCCTGTTAAATGCTGATCAAGTTGATGTTGAGATATACGGAGAATGTAAGGCGAAAGAAATTGGCGGACAGACGATAACCGTAAAACAACATAAAGGGTCGTTCATCGGCACGTTATTCAAGCCCTTTTTTAAAACGCAACTGGAAACGGACTTAATTGAAGGGGACATTATTGAACTTGAAAATACGATCGCAAAAGTGGTCCGCGGCAATCAGGTAAAGATTGGACCTAATTGTCAAATTGGCGCAGTTGAATACACGGAAGAATATTCACAGGATAGAAATGCCGTAGTTGGTGAGTCAAAAAAGGTTTAAGAGGAGGAGAAGGTAATGGGAAAAAGCGAAAATCTAATTATTAATGGATCGGGAAGCTATCCTGGGGGCCATTACGATAAAGTCAGCATTAGAGGAGAAGGGACAATTGTAAATGATGTTGATTGTTCCGATTTCCATGTTTACGGAACAAGTGAAGCGGTCGAAAATGCTACTGTTGGCTCCGTGAAAATTATTGGTGAGGCAGAATTTAAAGGGAATATGGAGGCTGACCAAACACTTGTCATGGGGACGATGAAGGTTGGCGGCCATGCCCTTTTGAAAAAAATGAAGATTCTCGGATTGCTCGAAGTCGGCGAAAGACTTAGTGGAGATGATGCGACCATTAAAGGGAGTATTGCGGTTAATGGCGATGTGGAATATGAGACGTTCGATTCTAGCGGCGGTTTTGAAATCACAGGACTTTTAACCGCCGAAACGATTAAAGTTTCATTAAGATTTGGGGAGAGTCGTGCTGAGGAAATTGGCGGCGGGAAAATCACGGTGAAAAGGAAGAAGAATTCACTGCTTTCGTTTGGAAAAGAGACGGGATTCCTTACTGCTAAAGTAATTGAAGGGGACGACATCTACCTTGAAAATACAAAGGCAGATACCGTTCGCGGCAAAATGGTCAAAATTGGCCCCGGCTGCCAAATAGGGTTGGTCGAGTATACCAATGAGTTAACGCATGACCCTTCAGCAATAATAAAAACAAAGACACAACTTTAAAGGAGAATGGGATGGTCACAAAGGAAAGTAAGTTAGGATTGGTTGTTGCAGGATTACTATTGGCGATTTTGATGGCCTCAATGGATAATACGATAGTCGTTACGGCGATGGGGACGATTGTCGGTGACCTGGGCGGGCTCGAAAAATTTGTCTGGGTGATTTCGGCTTATATGGTGGCGGAAATGGCAGGGATGCCGATTTTCGGTAAACTATCGGATATGTATGGCAGAAAGCGATTCTTTATTTTTGGATTACTTTTGTTTATGGCAGGTTCCATATTGTGTGGTACAGCAGAAACGATTACGCAATTAAGTATCTACCGGGCGATACAAGGAGTCGGCGGCGGCGCGCTTGTTCCAATCGCGTTTACGATTATGTTTGACCTATTTCCGCCTGAAAAGCGCGGGAAAATGGGCGGCTTGTTCGGGGCTGTTTTTGGACTGTCGAGTATATTTGGACCTTTGCTCGGAGCGTATATTACTGACCATATCAGCTGGCATTGGATTTTCTATATTAATTTGCCGCTGGGGATTTTATCGCTGATTTTTATTGTTTTCTCTTACAAAGAATCACCGATTCACCAAAAGCAATCAATTGATTGGTGGGGTGCGGTTACCTTAGTTGGTGCCGTTGTATGTTTAATGTTTGCCCTTGAACTTGGCGGACAGACGTATGACTGGGATTCTACGGTCATTTTAAGTCTATTTGCGGGATTTGCGGTTCTTTTTCTCATCTTCTTATTGGTTGAGACAAAAGCGAAGGCCCCGATTATTTCGTTTTCGATGTTTAAGAACCAGCTGTTTGCCGGAAGTACGATTGTTGGCTTGTTTTACGGGGCAGCGTTTATGGCCGCAACGGTTTATATTCCGTTTTTCGTTCAGGGGGTATACGGCGGCAGTGCCACCAATTCGGGGCTGATTTTATTGCCAATGATGCTCGGCTCCGTTGTAACGGCACAGGTCGGCGGGTTTTTGACGACAAAAATGAGCTACCGGAACATCATGTTTTTATCTGGTGTGATTTTGATTATTGGATTCTTGTTATTAAGCACCATCACGCCGGATACAAGCAGGCTGTTCTTAACGCTTTACATGATTGTTATTGGCCTAGGAGTAGGATTTTCTTTTTCAGTCTTAAGTATGGCCGCCATTCATCCATTTGGCATGGAGCAAAGGGGTTCGGCGACATCTACGAGTAACTTTATTCGTTCGCTGGGAATGACGATTGGGATTACCATCTTCGGTACGATTCAGAGAAGTAATTTTAACGGGAAACTAAAAGAATTATTCTCAGGAATGGGGACAATGCCGAAGGGGCAATCTTTTGGCGACTCTCGGGCTTTATTGTCGGAAGAAGCAAGAAGCCAAATCCCGCCGCAAATATTAACGAAAATAACCGACGCCTTATCAAGTTCAATCGTCCACACCTTTACCTGGGCACTCGTCCCCGCAGGCTTGGCCTTCCTGTTCATCTTTATACTGGGGAAAGAACGAATGGTGATCCATCGGGGAGAAGCTTCAAAATAATTGAATGGAAAAAGCTCCTTAGGGTAGGTTGCATTACCTCTTAAGAGACAAAAGAGCTCTTGTGGTAAAAAGAAGCGGGTTGTTGCATTGCCCGAAACTGCCGAAAAAGAGGTAAAGCGGTAAAAGGAAAAGGGTTGCATTGCCCTGAATGGATGAAAAAGAGGTAGAGCGGTAAA
>NZ_JBHVSI010000018.1:10832-132467 GCF_042885335.1 Neobacillus sp. NPDC058068
AAGGAAACGAGTTGCATTACCCGAAATGGTCGAAAAAGAGGTAGAGAGGTAAAAGGAAACGAGTTGCATTGCCCGAAATGGTCGAAAAAGAGGTAGAGCGGTAAAAGGAAACGAGTTGCATTACCCGAAATGGTCGAAAAAGAGGTAGAGAGGTAAAAGGAAACGAGTTGCATTGCCCGAAATGGTCGAAAAAGAGGTAAAGCGGTAAAAGGGAACGAGTTACATTGCCCGAAAAGAAGCAAAAATGCGAAAGGGATCCTGCACTCTAATGCATGGATCCCCTTTCGTTATTTTTTCAGTTGGTTCTTATATTTAAAATGAAAGAGTATCATTTTCAGCCCAGAGCCAAAATCAAAGGTCGCTAATAAAACAAGCAGGTAGCTAAAGAAGCCCCAGCCGTTTTTTTGTACATCATCGATGGCGAAGTAAGTAAATAATCCGCCTAACAGGAAGTAAATCAATCCGGAAAACAAGGGTGATCGTCTCATAGGAAGCCTCCGATAAAGTTTTGAACCGCCTCAGCCTCACGTCTTAGCCGGTCAATATCGTCCTTATAAACGGTTTGAACCAAGACAACAAGTGTGTTCATCGTGACATGGGCGAAAATCGGCACGATGATGCGATTCGTTCTGACATATAGAAAAGCAAATGCAAAGCCCATTGCTGAATAAATCAAAATATGCGCAGGGTCTTGATGCGCCAAGGCAAAGATCACTGAACTGATCAAAGCTGAAATAAAGAAGTTAAACCGTTTATGAAGGGCGCCAAAAATAATTTTTCGAAAGACGATTTCTTCTAAAATCGGTCCAATAATGCTCGTTACAATGATGGCTAACGGGAAAAGCTCGATGATCCGAAGAATATTCTCGGTGTTTTCAGAACCCGTTTTGACACCTAAGCGATTCTCAATCATGATGGCGATAGCTTGGGCAAGATAGGCTAAAAAGACGCCCAAAAACGCCCACATGACTGAGGTTCCGAAAGAACTTCCTCTTTCGCTAAAGCTATGTGCCTTTATTTCCTTTCGCAATAAAAAAAGAATAATGAGTAAGGCGAGCATAAAACTGGCAATGAGCCAAATAGGAACAGCAAGATTTTGGCTGATTCCTAAAAAGTTAAAACTAAACATCAATACAGGTAGTCCGATTAAGCTGGAAAACTGCATACCGATGTAGACAATGATGATAATCCAATATTCCCTCTTCAAATTATTGATCTCCTTTGATTCCATCCGTCATTTCCATATTATCTTTTTATTGTACTCATAAATACAGGAAAGTTTCAATTTTGAGCACCATCATAATTGGTTTTTTAAGGTATAGAAATTTCTGTATTTCACATCCTTTTAAAGTTGTAAAAAACGAAAAAAAATTATGCTTCAGACTTGCAAAAAATTTTCAGATTCTTTATTATAATAATTGTGTTAGCACTCAAGGATAGAGAGTGCTAATAAGTTAAAATTACATATATTTTTGAGGAGGTTGTTTGATTTGTTAAGACCATTAGGTGATCGCATTGTCATTGAGCTTGTTGAATCAGAAGAAAAAACTGCAAGCGGTATCGTATTACCGGATTCAGCGAAAGAGAAGCCTCAGGAAGGAAAAGTTGTTGCCGTTGGTACTGGCCGCGTCCTTGAAAGCGGAGAACGCGTAGCACTTGAAGTTGCTGTAGGCGACCGCATTATCTTCTCAAAATACGCTGGTACTGAAGTGAAATACCAGGGTACAGAATATTTACTACTACGTGAAAACGATATCCTTGCTGTAATTGGCGAGTAAGCGATTTTTTTAAAAATAAACGATTAAAAAATATGAGGAGGTTTTTGTACGATGGCTAAAGATATTAAGTTTAGTGAAGATGCACGCCGCGCAATGTTACGTGGTGTTGATACTCTAGCAGATACAGTAAAAGTTACTCTTGGACCTAAAGGACGCAACGTGGTTCTTGAGAAAAAATTTGGTTCACCGCTTATCACAAATGACGGTGTAACAATCGCGAAAGAAATCGAATTAGAAGATGCATTCGAAAATATGGGTGCTAAGCTTGTTGCTGAAGTAGCAAGTAAAACAAACGATGTTGCCGGTGACGGTACAACAACTGCAACCGTTCTTGCACAAGCGATGATCCGCGAAGGCTTAAAGAACGTTACAGCAGGTGCAAACCCAATGGGTATCCGTAAAGGAATTGAAAAAGCAGTTGCTTCCGCTGTTGAAGAATTAAAAACAATTTCAAAACAAATTGAAGGAAAAGAGTCAATTGCACAGGTTGCAGCTATTTCTTCTGACGATCAAGAAGTTGGCCAATTAATCGCTGAAGCAATGGAGCGCGTTGGCAATGACGGTGTTATCACAATCGAAGAATCAAAAGGCTTCACAACTGAATTAGATGTAGTTGAAGGTATGCAATTTGACCGCGGCTACACTTCTGCATACATGGTAACTAACACAGATAAAATGGAAGCTGTATTAGAAAATCCATATATCTTAATCACTGACAAGAAGATTTCTAGTATTCAAGAAATCCTTCCAGTTCTTGAGCAAGTCGTACAACAAAGCAAGCCATTATTGTTGATTGCTGAAGATGTTGAAGGTGAAGCACTTTCTACATTAGTAGTGAACAAACTTCGCGGAACATTCAATGCTGTAGCTGTTAAAGCTCCAGGCTTCGGTGACCGCCGTAAAGCAATGCTTGAAGATATCGCTGCTCTAACTGGCGGCGAAGTCATCACGGAAGAACTTGGCCGTGAATTGAAAACAGCTACAATTGAATCTTTAGGCCGCGCTTCTAAAGTTGTTGTGACAAAAGAAAACACAACAATCGTTGAAGGTGCAGGAGCTACTCAAGAGATTCAAGCTCGTGTGAACCAAATCCGCGTTCAATTAGAAGAAACAACTTCTGAATTCGACCGTGAAAAATTACAAGAGCGCTTAGCGAAATTAGCTGGCGGTGTAGCAGTGATCAAAGTTGGTGCTGCAACTGAAACTGAATTAAAAGAGCGCAAACTTCGCATCGAAGACGCATTAAACGCAACTCGCGCTGCTGTTGAAGAAGGTATCGTATCCGGTGGTGGTGTAGCCCTTCTTAACGTATACAGCAAAGTAGCTGAAGTCCAAGCTGAAGGCGACGTAGCAACAGGTATCAACATCGTATTACGTGCGATGGAAGAGCCAGTTCGCACTATCGCTCAAAACGCTGGCCTTGAAGGATCTGTCATTGTTGACCGCTTAAAGCGCGAAGCAGTAGGCACAGGCTTCAACGCAGCTACTGGCGAGTGGGTAAACATGATCGATGCTGGTATCGTTGACCCAACTAAGGTAACTCGTTCCGCACTTCAAAACGCAGCATCTGTTGCTGCAATGTTCTTAACAACTGAAGCAGTTGTTGCTGACAAGCCAGAAGAAAAAGCTCCTATGATGCCTGATATGGGCGGAATGGGTGGAATGGGCGGCATGATGTAGAAAAGTTGATGGGAATGTTGATATACCATTGGTTCGAGGCACTTTTATAGTGCCTCGACTTTAAAAAAATCACATTTCAATCACATTTCTTGCATTTTTTCGAAATTAAGAATGCTTCCGAAATGATTTTTTATCTTTTCGGTAGCATTCTTTTTCATTTTATCGGTGACATGCGTATAAATTTTCTGGGTCGTATTCATATCATCATGTCCGACTCTTTTCATAATCGTATTGATACCTACTTCAGCTTCGGCCAGCATACTAATATGAGTGTGCCTAAATATATGAGGAGTAGCATGTTTTTTTATAGATGTCTTTTTTAGCAATCGATTCATCCTGGTAATAATGTTTTTCTGAATGTATGGATAGCCATTTTCATGACAGAACACAAAGTTCTTATCATGATAATCAGAATATTTAGCTCTGTTAGCCAATTTGATCTTAGCTTGCTTCTTTTTATAAACTTTTAGCAAATCAATGATGCTATCGTCGATATCAAAGGTCCGGATGGATCCTTTAGTCTTTGGAGGAGTCAGCTCATATTGGCGCATGTTGTTATTCGGATTATACAACGTCTTAGTGATCCGGATTTCATTTGTTTCAAAATTGATATCAGCCCATTTTAGGGCGCATAGTTCACCGCTACGCATGCCAGAAAAAGCTAGTAGATAAAATATTTCTATGTCCTCATGAAGCCCAAATTGTTTTGTTGCATCGAGAAATTCGAACAGCTCATCTTTCTCCAAATATTTCTCTTCTATGGTATTATTCTCAATTTCCTCCACAGTTAATTTCTTTTCGGGAATTACAGCTCCAACGCAGGGATTGTCTCTCCTCAATTTTTCCTTAATGGCATATTTGAATATCATTCCAGCTGTCGTATGCACACCTTCTATTGTTGTTTTGGTATACGGCTTATATATTAAATCGCCATTTTTATCTTTGACGGCATATCCTTTATCATCTAAATCATTGAGCATTTTTTGGTGCATACGAGATGTCACTTTATCAATATTTACATGTGCATAGTGTTTAAGGATAATTTTAATTTCTTTCTCTCGAACGCGCACAGTACTTGCTTTCACTTTTCCCCTTTTATACGTATTCAACCATTCCCAAGCGATCTTATCAAAGGGTAACTTTTTAATCTTTTTTTCATCTATTCCGTGATCTTTGAGTTTTCTGATTGCCTCATCCACCCTGGCTTCGGCTTCTTTTTTTGTATCGCCTCGCCTAGCTACTTGATTTCGTTCTCCTGTTACTGGATCGGCTGGTCCATCTTTAACACAAACCCATTTATACCCTTGTTTATTTTTTGCTTTAACCTGTGTAAAGTAAGCCACGACAATGCTCCTTTCTTGATATCATTCAAATCTTTAACTTATATGGAATAATCCATACATTAGAATCACAACAATAGGAATGTATGTTCTGTTCCGTGTTTAAAAGAAAAGCCCAAAAGGGCATTTCTTAGCGTTAACACGAATAACCATCATTATCTCGATCCATTAAAGATAACGCTATCATGTGGAACACATCACTATCACTATTTAATTCCAAGCAATTAATTTATTTTAGGTCAAGAGTCCACATTGCCTTTGTGTCAGTTGCAAAATCTTTATAATAAATTTCATATGGTCCTTTTCCTGACACGCCAAAAGCACCGCGCCCAGAGGCATTTTTACCTGGCTGTAGTGTTTCCGTTAAATCGTCAATTGGGTATGATTCCATTTTTGTTCCATCTGCATCGTAAACTTCGAAATCAGATGCGCCAAAAAATAATTCTTCTTGAGTAGCATTTTGAACAGTTATATCAAACGTCAACACCTTCGCAGGTTGAGGATCTTGAAATTGATTTCTTTCGTCTGTATATTTGGCACCAGTAATAGTAATTACAGTTCCGGCGACATCTACTTTATCACCGATTTTGAACTTTCCGAGGTCTTTACCTGAAGAACTTGCACCTTTACTATCAAAATCAATAGGCTTGTTATTCTCCATAATTTTAAAGCCAGTTAAATCGAAAAATACTAATGTTGGTTCATCTTTTTTAAAATATGCAGAGTGCTTATAGACTTCACGTACAATTGCATCCATAATTGGTGCTATCATTGCATTGGTAAGATTATCACCATCAGAGTTATTTAAGGTAATTTCAATAATCCGATCATCTTTCATTGTTGCCTTATTAATAGTGATTTCTCCTGTTTTCTCATCCGGAGCAGTCATATTTTTTAAAAATTCTTTGAACTGTTTCTTTGATAAATTAACTTTTTTCCAATCCTCTGCACTCATTGACTCAAGATCTTTTCCTTTTAATGCCTCGAGGCCAGTGCCTTCTTCTTTTTCTGCATTCTCTTTAGAAGTTGCTGGTGCTTCTACCTTTTTCGCAGGCTTATTTTCTGAACCACACGCTGCTAGCAAAATACTTAATATTCCTAAAACCAAGACTAACAAAGCTTTTCTTGTCATTTCAATTGATCCCCTCTTAATAAATTTATGTATATATGGGTGTAATGCCCAGTGATACCTAAAATTTTTTTACATGAGCCAATTCCCGAGGTACCGAATATTGCTCACATATTTCATAGATTGATAGATTGCTATCTTGATATTCATTTATAACTGCATCTGGCATAAGCAATTCCACCGCAAAGCGGTTTGCTTCAATCTCAATGCGGTCAACAGATAATAGAGTATTGTTTCTTAAAAAAGGAGTATTAACTCTAGGATGTAGTTGAGCGTGCCCAAGTTCATGAGCACAAACGAATTTTTGCTCATCCTCATCTAAATTATTGTTAATAAAAATGTACTTGTTTCTCTTATCGTATTTATAGAAACCTTTTATCTCCTGATGCAGATTCCACAGTATAACTTGAATATTCCTTAATTCTGCTATCGCGAAAGGATCATTGGTCTTATGTGTGCCGGTTAATTGTTTTACAATGTCTTTGATCCACATGAAATCGCCCCAAATCCCTATTGTTCTTCATTTTTTCTGTGCTTTTTGGGAATGTACTTTTTATTAATCCTTTGGGTTTGACGAACTATATGTTCCATTGCTTCCATGAGGGATTCTACAGCTTCCTCGCTCAAAGGCTCACCGGAGAACAACAAACCGTCTTCTTTAGTTAGATCATTTTTTATTTCTTCCATGCGTTTGGCGATGTCTTTTTCATCTTTATCTGTTAGCGTCGAAGCATTAGATCCACCTAACAAATAATCAGTTGTTACATCAAAAATTTCTGCTAATTTTTGAGTTGAGGCGAGGTCTGGCTCCCTTTTACTTTTTTCACTCTCATAGTAACCATACGCTTGCCTAGTTATTCCTAATTTGTCCGCAATATCTTGTTGAGTAAGCTTTCTAGCTGTTCTCAAATCTCTTAATCGTCTTTGAAAACTCATTATAATTATCCCCTTAGCTCTATTGAATACTAATATTATACAGCAACAAATAGTTGCAAAACAAAAAGTAACGAAAAATTGCATAATAATATTGACAGTAACATTTTGTTGCGTATAATAAGAATTAAGAGATGCAACAAAACGTTGCCAATTGGAGGTGATTAGATGAGAAATTGGCTAGCGAAAGCTCGAAAACAAAAAATGCTAACTCATCAAAAGGTTGCGGATCTAGCCGGCGTAAAGCGTCAGTATTATGGAATGATTGAAAATGGCGAGCGAACTCCAAGTGTCGGAACAGCCAAGAAAATTGCTGGTATTTTAGAAGTTGAATGGACACTTTTTTTTGATGAAAAAGGTAACAAAACGTTGCGAAAAACAAATACAGCCTAAAGAGGTGATCTAGATGTTCACAATGCAATACGATGAAACCTTTATTGAAAAAATAGCTGAAAAGATTGCTGACCGTGCTACTGAAATCCTTGTTGAAAGAATCAGTACAATAAACGATTTGCCATTGGTTCTAACAAGGGAAGAAGCAATGAAAGTATTGCGGTGTGGTGCCACAACAATGGCTGAGCTTATGAGACGTGCTGATTTTCCAGTAACACGTGAATTCGGAGTAAAAATACCAACTCACATGCTCATGAGGTGGATTGAAAAAAACACTCGCTGGATGGAGCAGAACACTAGCTACTTTAAGGATGTGATTTAATGAATCACATACAACCAATTACTCAAGGTGGGCTACGAGTCTTAACCACAAACCAGCTGGCCGAATCATTCGGTGCGGATTCTAAAATAATCAATCGTAACTTTCAGCGTAACTTTGACCGTTATGCTCATGGTAAACATTATTTTGCTTTATCTGGTGAAGATTTAAGAACTTTCAAAGGGACACGTCAATTTGACGATAGCCTAAAGTTTGCATCAATTCTTTATCTTTGGACCGAAAAGGGAGCATGGCTACATGCGAAATCCTTAAATACTGACCTAGCATGGGATGCTTACGAGAAGCTAGTTGATGAATATTACATGATTAAAGAAAACGTTGTCCCTTTATCGAAAGACCAGGCACTAGTAACAGTCCTAAGAACTACAGCAGATCTTGTTGAGGATACACAAGCCATCAAAGAAGAACAGCATGAAATTCGAAAGCTTGTAACGCATCTTGATAACAAAGTCGAAGAACAAATCACTCTCACCAGTGGTGAACAGCGGCGGCTCCAAAAAGGGATTGCATATAAGATTTATGAAATCTGTGATGATCCAGAACAAAGACCAAGTTTATTCCGGGAACTACATCGTGAAATTAAAGACCGATTCGGTGTCGCTAGCTACAAAGATGTGAAGCAGAGAGAACTTCTAACTGCTTTACGCTACATAGAGAATTGGATACCGAGAAAAGTTTCCTAGCAATCTTTTAGTTTCTTCTTATATGTAAATTTTAAAACTTCTAGAACGCAGTGTCTGTTCCACTGCGGCACAGTTCCAAATTGGAACAAGAAAGGGAGGAGAATAACTTGGCATTTGGAGCAATATTGAAGCAATGCCGGGAGCGTGCAGGATTAACACAAGAACAGATGGCAGAGAAGCTGCATCGTTCCCGGAGTTGTATATCTAAATTTGAATCAGATAAAAAAGGTCTTGATGTAACAACTTTCATGCAATGGGCTGATGCTACATGTGCGAAAGAAGTGATGATTGCCGCTTTATGCGGCGTTGATCCAACAGTTATTGTGCAAAACATTCAAAACATAATGTCGCTGCTCGGCGTAGGTTGAGTACATACAACAGTGGTTAGACCAACAATTCAAGTCATTTAATTTTTCTATTAAAAAGGAGTGAAAAAAATTGGGAGCAAAAATTCCAACGTATCTTTTAAAAGATTGCTATTGGAAAGGAGTTATCCATCTTTTTCAAAATCACTATAAACTGCAAGACGTATTCAATACTAAATATTTTGACCTTGAAAATGGAAATATCAAAATCGCTTCTTTAAAAAAGCTTGCTGGACCTTGGTCTCAGTCCGAGAAATTCATGCTCAACTTAGCCTTACACCTATATAACGAGAGAAACAAGTTTAATCTTTCGGACATGGACTATTTGGATGATTACAATAAAAAACTTGCTATGGAAGCAATCACATTACGTTTTTTCTAAAGGAGAGTAGAAAAGTTGAGTAGTTCAAAAAGAGAAAAGTTGGAGCAGCTGATAAAAAAGCTAAAAGCACAGGGAATAAAAATAGATTGGGCGGTGAGGATTCGATGAAAGTACGGTTATTTACAAGTCCAGTAATGACAAAAAATGAAGTTCAGCTGTGGTGCAAAATAATCCGAGAAAATAAAGGCAAGGTAACGCTTTTCGAAATTCAGTTGAAGGCAGCTTCTAAGCAATTAGTGAAAAATGAAAAAGCAGCTAGTTAGGCGGCTACCTAATCTAACTGCTCGAATCAACACCAAAACCAGAATATAAATCCATTCTACCATACGGTAAATGGAGCGGCAAGGATTCGTTCCTTCCGTCATGGCAAGGGAGTGGATCCCCCCTATCCAGGTTTCTTCCTTGCTAAGACGGGCAGAATGAATGCCCGCGGTCTTTGAGAATTCAATAGAGAGGAGGTTTATCGTGTTAGACGTCTATGTTTGTGTGGGTGAACATGAGTTTGCCGTAAAAGATGGACAAGAACCGACATTATGCCCATTTTGTGGCATAAAAGAAATCGAATTCAGTCACGAGGTCGATGGTTTTGGAGAAATTTAGTAAAAGAAAAAAACTCCTGTTTGCGGCAGGAGTCTGAGGTTTAAAAAATGTTTTGTTACTCCTATTTTATCGGAAAGGAGGATGATTATGCAAGAAAAATTCCGGTCGTTAGAACTTGCGGTGAATCATATGGAATTTTTAATGCTTTTGCACCAAAGGGCTTTGATTAAAAACCCTAGCCATTATAGCGCTAGTTTTAAAAATGCCCAAAACCAAATTCTTAGGGACGTATTTCCAGCAATTCAGGAAGTGCGCGATGAAATAAAGAAGATTAAAGAGGAGGAATTACTTTGTCAAAGCAACTTAGGTTAGAAAGTTTGGAAATTAAAAATTTTAAAGGCATTCCATATTTTGCAATGACCCTTAACGGACTAAATGCTGCCATATTTGGTGATAACGCCACCGGTAAAACTACATTGTTCGATAGTTTTATCTGGCTCTTATTTGATAAGGACAGCCAAAACAAGAAAGACTTCTCATTAAAAACTTTGGATGGTTCCGGAAAAGAAAAGCACATGCTCGAGCATGAGGTAGAGGGCGTATTCTTACTTGACGGAAGGCAGCTAACTCTTCGAAAAGTGTATGCAGAAAAATGGACTCGTAAACGTGGATCTGCAACCGATGAATTCACTGGTCATACAACATCTTACTACATCGATGGCGTGCCTGTGAAGAAGAAGGAGTATGAAGATTTAATAAAATCAATTGTCCAGGAAGATGTTTTCAAACTTCTTACATCGCCATCATATTTTAATGAACAAGTTAAATGGCAGGATCGCCGGAAAACGTTACTGGAACTATGTGGTGATATTACCGACGATGAAGTAATTGCAAGTGATAATTCCCTAGCAGCTCTTCCTACAATTTTGCAAGGACGGACAATTGAAAACCATCGGAAAATTATCGCTGCTAGACGATCTGAAATTAATAAGGAACTGGATAAGATTCCTGTCCGCATTGATGAAATACTACGTAGTTTGCCTAAGTTGGATGATTTAGACAAGAACGGATTAGAGGCAGAAATTAGCCGTATCAATCATGAAATCGACGATATGCTGGCTCAGATCAGTAGCATTCGAAATGGTAAAGCGGTTTCTGATAAACAAAAAGCTATTCAAGAAATCGAGATTCAATTGATTCAAATTAAGCGTGATCATGATTCTGATTCTAAGGACCAAGTCTATCAATTGAAGGCTCGTATTCAGGAAGAGCAGTCCAATATATCAATCCTAAATTCTAAGTTAGAAAACGTTAAAAATAGCAAGCGGTATAACGATGAAAATATCAAGAGGATTGAAGAGAATCTTCAGCAATTGCGTACAGAGTGGCATGAGGTAGACTCTAAACAGTTTTCTCACACAGATGCTTGCGAGTGCCCGGCGTGCGGACAGGCCCTGCCTGAAGAACAACTGACTGCTGCAAGAGAAAAAGCCTTAGCTCACTTTAATCTTTCTAAAGCAAAAAGGATTGAGGAAATCAATTTAAAAGGAAAACAAGGTAAAGAGCGCAAGGAAGGATTCCTTCATGATAACGAAAAGCTGGCTAAAGAGTATGAGAAGTTGAATGGACAAATCGCTGAAAAGCAGGAAGCACTTGCAAAGTTTAGTTCGGAATTGACCCAGCAGGAAAGCTTAGTATCGGATATTCTCGACAATTCACAATATGTCGCCAAGCTTCAAGAAAAACAACGCATCGAGACTGAAATAAAACAGCTTCGTGAAATGTCTGAAAGTGCAGTCCAAGATATTCAAGCCGAAATACTTAATTCCAGGTCAAAGCGAGATCAGCTACAGAGTGAAGTCGGTAAATTCCTCCTGGTGGATCAATCGAATATGCGAATTGAAGAACTTTCAAAGCAAGAAAGAGCTCTCGCTTCTGAGTTCGAAAAACTCGAACATGAACTTTACCTAACTGAAGAGTTTATTCGGACAAAAGTAAATTTACTCGAGGCGAAAATCAACTCTAAATTCAAACATGCACGATTCAAATTGTTCGAGACACAGATTAACGGTGGCCTTACGGAAGTATGTGAAACAACATTCCAAGGTGTGCCGTACTCTTCGGGACTTAATAATGCCGCAAAGATCAATGTCGGTCTCGATATCATAAACACACTTTCTGAGCATTATGGTTTTATCGCTCCTATCTTCATCGATAACAGTGAGGCAGTCACTAAATTAATCACCACTAACGCCCAGACTGTCCGGTTGGTTGTTTCGGAAATAGACAAGCAATTACGCATTGAAAACCATTCTACCAACGAAAGTGAAGTGGCTTAATTGAGTAACCAAAACCAAGTCGCAATCATTCAAAAGGATATTACGGATGATGTAAACAAGAGTCTAACAAGGTTGCAGGACGATGGGTTAGTCCTGCCCCCTAATTACAATGCTAGTAACGCGTTAAAGAGTGCGTTTTTCAAATTACAAGAAGTTAAAGATCGAAACAGTAAACCTGCATTAGAAGTTTGTACTCGGGAATCAATCGCAAACGCTTTATTGGACATGGTTACACAAGGTCTAAGCCCAGCTAAGACACAATGTTACTTCATTGTTTACGGAAACCAATTGCAATTAAATAGGTCATATTTTGGCACACAGGCCGTTCTGAAGCGACTTAGCAATGTAAAAGATATTTGGGCAAACGTAATTTATCAAGATGACGTATTCGATTACGAAATCGACGGTGGTCGCGAAAAATTGTTAAAGCATGAAACAAGTTTCCTAAACAGGGATAAGGAAATTTTAGGTGCCTATGCAGTCGTAAAAACAAGTAATGACGAAGAAATTCTTTCAGTTATGACACGAAAGGAAATTGAAGCAGCTTGGGGACAGTCAAAAACAAGTCAAGCGGTTCACAAGAAGTTCCCGCAAGAAATGGCAAAGCGTACAGTTATCAATCGTGCTGCTAAAGCGTATATCAACACATCAGACGATAGTGATCTATTAGTCGAAGCCATTAATCGATCTACCGAAAATGAGTATGATAACGAGCGTAAAGAAATCAATCAAGAGTATGCTGCACAAAAGGAAATTGAACAAAAGGCTAATCAAGAGGTAATCGATATTAAAAGAAGTCAACCTTTAAAAAAGCAACCTGAAATTATTGAGGCTCCACAGGGAAAGCATACAACTCAGCAGACGCAAAATGAAGAAGCTAAGCAAGAGGCTTTATTTAATACCGTACCAAATGGGCCAGGTTGGTAATGATTGAAATTACAGCCCTCGCATCAAGCTCGAAGGGGAACTGCTACCGTGTTACAGATGGTCATACGCCCCTTCTCCTTGAATGCGGGATAAATTATCGGGAGATACAGAAAGGCTTTAATTTTCGGATGTCTGAGGTTGCTGGGTGTCTTGTAACACATGAGCACGGAGACCACAGTAAAAGTATCAAGCAGGTATTAAAGGCGGGAATTGACGTTTATACGTCAGCTGGTACTGCAGAAGCGATTCGAGTAGATCATCATCGCATTAAGCCAGTGGAGGCTGGAAAACAATTTACTCTAGGCACGTGGGCCATAATGCCTTTTGATGTACAGCATGATGTAAGCGAGCCCTTAGGGTTCCTTCTCGCCAATCAAACCGGAGAGAAGCTGTTATTCGCCACAGATACGTATTACATCAAATATCGATTCCCCGGGCTCACACATATTATGGTGGAGTGTAATTATTCGCGCGAAATCCTTATTGAAAACATTGTAAAAGGTAGAGTCCCTCGCGTGATGAAACAACGTCTAGAACGGTCTCATTTTAGTCTTGAAAACGTTAAGGAATTTCTAAAAGCTAATGATCTAACAAAGGTCCAGGAGATATGGTTGCTGCATCTGAGCGACTCAAACAGCGATGAGGAATTGTTTAAACGAGAGGTCCAAGAAATCACAGGGAAGCTAGTTTACGTACCTTAAGGAGTGGTCGGGGTGGATAATCCATTACATACATCGGGGTTTGTCGTCCAGCCCCGATTAAATTTCAAAAACCTGATAGATAAAATGCTCTATCAACACTTTGTAGACGCTGCTAATTATCAATCTAGCAAAAAATGTGATAGAGGGCAGCTAATCATATCGGCATTAAAACTATCAGAAGAAACTGGATGGACCCGTGGAATGATCAGAGGGTCGATCAAAAGATTATCGGACGCAGGTTACATTACATCAACAGCATTAACCCAAAATAGGGGTCTATTAATTACTATTCTAAGTTATGATGACTACCAAAATTTAGGTAATTACAGCAAAAAAATTAACCAACGGGAAAACCAACAAGAGAACCAACAAGCTAACCAACGGGAAGAATCTGAAATCCCTTGTGGGACAAGGAGTGGAGTTGTATTGAAAAAAGAAGATAACCAACGGAGTAACCAACAGGAAAACCAACGGCAAAACCATACCTTAACAGCATATATAAACAGCATTATAAACATCAATAAAACATTAAAAGAATATATTGCCGAAGCGAATTTGAAATCTCTCAATTTGGTTTCTGCCCAGGACATTGAAACCTTTGTTGATTTCGCTTCGCGAACCAACGCTCTCCCACAAGGGGTCAATCATAGAATACTTGTCTTATATTTTGATTCTATTCGGTTATCCCGGCAAACATGCACAATATCTGCAAACATCTTAGTTAAGTTTATCGATAAGATTCAAAAATATTCTGCTAATCAAATTAATTACGCGCTCTGGAAACACATTGAAGACCATGATGACAAGCGCGAATCTTACACGCTAGGTATCTTAAGAAATGTCAAAGAACCCGAAGCCAGGCGCGGGCTCATTAAGTTGAAAAATAGGCAAAGCGGGTGGAAAGACCATGAAGGGAATGAACGATATCCTACGGCAGTTGGAGAAAACGAATCCAGCACTAGCAAAGAGACTCAGAGACTCCAAGAACTCGCTAGACAAAAAGGGCTTGCCAAAGGTGGAGACGTTAACTTCGATTTCTGATGACTGTCCTTACAGGGAATGTGACGGCACAGGCTTGATTTGGATTAAGGACAATAAAGAAAACAGAGAATTCATGCGTGAATGCCGGTGCAAAGAAATAAAGGCGCTCGAAAGAAAGTTACGCGGAGCTAGGATCCCTGATGAATTTAAACAGACCACCATTAACTCGTTTGATATCAACCTTTATACCAAACAAGAGTCAAAAGAACGTGCTATTACTGCCAAAAGGATAGCGGGCAATTACGTTAAGAAATTCCCCCTCATGGTTGAGCAGGGAAAAGGGTTATACCTGTTTAGCAAGACGAAAGGCAGCGGGAAAACAAGGCTGGCCGCAAGTATTATGAACGCTTTACTGCAAGTCCATGATACAAAAGAGAACCCATTGTCTATTTATTACTCACCAGCTGCAGATCTTTTAGCAGAGATCAAAAGGACATTCGGTGAAGAGTCTCCTGTCTCATCGTCAGATATTATCGATGCTGTCAAAGGTGTGGATGTTCTGATCCTTGATGACATAGGTGTTGAAAAGGTTTCTGATTGGGTAGAGGAAACATTCACCAGAATCCTAGATTATCGGTTACAGCATAAAAAAGTAACCATTTTTACAAGCAACCTAGAGTTAGATGAATTGGATGAAAAGTATCCGCAAGGAAGAATAAGCAGCAGAATTGAAAAGATGACTTTTCCCGTGAAAATGCCCGACGAAAAAATTCGGAGCCTGTTGGCGCAAAAAGAGAACGAAGATTTATTAGACCTGTTGTTAGAATGACTGGAGGTATAAAACATTGATTCAATTAGTTGGTTTTAATGGTCCAGATGCTCACTCAATAATTTACTGGAACCAAGGTGGGCAGGATTGCGCAAAAACGGTTTGTTACTCGCAGGAGGATGAACAGGTGTCTCTTAATCGTTTTCACACACCTGGAGATTTCTACAGCAATTATGATCAAGCTACGGTAGTTAACCAAAATGGTGTGCCGCAGATCTATTGCCGAATGTACGGAAATCATGCTGCAACAATCGCAATCTAATAAACGGAAATGGGAGTGAACAGTATGGGAATCTTACTAGAAGCTGTCAAAAACCGGAAGAAAATCAGTCAGAAAGCTCCGTTAGAAGTCAAAAGGGAAATTGTGTTGGAAGAATTAAGGTCCATGAATGTGACTACATCTCGTGCCGGTCAACCGATTGAAGCCCTAGGATATGAGGAGCTCAAAGAAGAATGGGTAATCGCATCTATTCTGTGGGTGGACGTAGAAAATGAAAACGGTAAGTGGTTTTAATGCCTAGAGATTTAACAGTCAAAGCAAGAAAGAAACGGGTTATCGCTTGTGAAGATTTAGATTTTGTATGGGATGAACCTGAACTTGATGAAATGGCGAATATGTGGGAATCAGGAACTTCTGTTATGAGCATATCTAAGCATTTTAAGGCTAGGGATCCTGACGAAGTATTTATCGCTCTTTTTCACTTAGCCCGTGAGGATAAAATTTCAGACCGTTTTACAAAGCCGAAAGGAGAATATTGATGGGCAGTGAAATTAAATTTCGGGCAAAAGTGTTGCGCTCAAAAAACTGGATATATAGACAGCCTTTCCATATTAGAGGTACATGGTACATGTATAACAGCTTATGGGACATGGTTCCGATAGAACATAGGACGTTAGGGCAATACACTGGTCTTAAGGACAAGAACGGCAAGGAGATTTACGGAGGGGATATTTCTAAACGAGAAATATTTGCTTTCGGAGAACTCAGAACTTTTATTCGAGAAGTAAAAATGTATGAAGGATGTTGGTGGATTTGGGACGGCGGCAGTCCTGTTATGGAATGAAATGCACGAACTTGAAGTCATCGGCAACATATTTGAGGATGGTGATTTGCTCAAATGAACTGTCCAATATGCAACCGCCCGCTAAAGAGTCCTAAAAGTGTCGCCAAGGGCATTGGTCCAGTATGTGCCCGCAAGCTGGAAAACTTAAAGGATAATGCCGATAATGATCAACTGAAAATGGAGCTGAAGGAACGGGATGGCGGCAAATAAGTACGGAAATAAACAGGTCATCGTCGATGGCCATAAATTCGATAGCATTGCGGAATCAAAATATTATGGCCAGTTGCAATGGCTTAAACAAGCAAAACAGATAAAGGATTTTAAGCTTCAGCCCCGTTTCCTTCTGTTGGAGTCTTACAAAAAGAACGGAAAAACGGTTCGCAAAACAGAGTATGTAGCAGATTTTGAGATTCATAACCTCGATGGCAGCGTCGAAATTATTGACGTAAAGGGCGTTGAAACTCCTGTATTTAGGCTAAAGAAAAAAATGTTCGAAGCCCGTTACGAACACACTTTAAAAGTAGTCACCTTAGACGAAACGCACGGCTGGGTCGAGTTAGATAAACTCAAAAAGTTGAAAAAGAAACCAAAGAAGAAGGTGAAGCCAAGTGCGAAGAAAAAGGCAGCTGCAGTGGGTTATCCTCTCCCGAAAAGAACAAGGAAAGTTAGTAATGGTGTATGAACCACTTCGCAAGAAAGAGATATCCTGCAGGCTTAAGCGTGGCTGGGAGAAGGTGGGGTAATGCAAGAGGGAGTTTGTATTGACCCGGGCCATTCAGCAGTCCTGCAAAAAGGGACAAGCTATTATCTTTTCCCCAACGGTACCCAGCATTTTTATGTCTCGAAGTTTCCAAATTGGAACGCTCATAAAGGGTGCTTTCAAGCAAAATACTTTCAGATTATTGAAAAAGAATTGTGGCCCGAGGAGCCAGAAGTAAGGTCGTTTAGTTTAGATCCAGAGAAGGTCTACAAGGCTAATCTCATTTGGAGAAAACAGGGTTACAAATCTATTGAACTGAAAGAATACTTTGTTCGGCCGAGAGAAACACACGGGAGATTCTATCAAGATGGCAGTTTAAAAGTGCATAGGGGCAGCTTTCCTCTTCACTGGTTCACGGATTTTCTGACAGTGGATTTTGTAGAAAATGTTACTGAAACCACCGATTTCGTTATCGAATTCGATGAAAGTGAACAGTTTTTAATTGAAAGTGAACCGCTTATAGCAAATTATGAACAATTATCGTTGTTTGATTTTTAGGAGGGAAAACTAATGTATTTAGTATTATTTCGCAATATGGTATTTGGTGGATATAACTGCTCTAAAGTGTCCAGCTTGGATGAAGCAAGGGAAATCATTAAAAATCTTTATGAAAAAGGTATTAGGGACGTAGTTCTTACTCAAGAAGTTCCAGTGGAAATAGATGTTTCTGTGAAGTTTTAAAATGGCTAGTGGTTGCATCATGGGTGAATGCCCAGTGTGTAAGGAGCTAGTGTTTGAGGACGAGTGGAGTGAATTATCCTATCAGCGCTATGAAAAATTCATTCACGTTGGACAGTGTCATCAAAAATATAAAAAAACTGGAGAGTTACAAGAGGAAAATCGTCTTCTTAGAAAAGAACTTGCTGAATTTAGGAAATGGTTTGGATAAATAAGGAGGATTATGATGCAAAAAGCTATCGAAAAAATTAAAGCTGAAATGGATAAGGAAAAGAATTCTTATGTTCAAGTTGTCGGAGAGTTTATGTTGGGCCAAATAGAAAAGTATCCGGATGCTGCCGATCAGATCCTGGCTAAAGATAAAACAATTATGAAAAGCCTCGAGGAAATGCGCAAGGTTGCCTCTAAGAAAAAGGTCGGTAATATGGCCGTGCTTACGCCAGCTGAGGGTTTTGAAGTGGTCCTCAAGTATTTCGGAATTACAGCTAAGCCTTTAGCGTTTGATGTACCTGTCGCTCCACCGGTTTCAATGCCAAGTGTTCCGGCAACAGACTTCGATGTCAAACTGGATGACTTTCTGTGAGGGGGCATCTGGAAATGAAAAATACAACTGAACAAGAGGAGATATTTTCACACTTCACGACTGAATTAAGTAAATCCATAGTGGATTACGCTATTGCAGAGCCTTTTAAATCAAGTCGTTATATTTTCACTTGGAAAAACGGGAGCAAACAATATGGACATTGTACACACTGCCAAAACGAATTTGAAACATCAAATTTGAAACACAAGAGTCAGGTTATCTGTCCTGAATGTCAGTCACAATGCAAAGTCCAGGCAAGCGGGATTAGCCGTAAATACATGGTAGATGAAGTCTACTTTGTCTATTATGAAAAATCGGTAATAAATCCTGAAGCAATTATTGCCAGAGGGATTTATGCAATAAGAGATTACAGATTTGATTTTCGTTCGATAGATACTATGATTCAAACGAAGGCGCTTTATGTATTTGAGCCAGGCAAAAGCAAAATGCTTCACCGTCCGCATGTTTACTTTTCTCACATGGAAGGGATGGCTTATGTCAGCGGATGGAATAACAAAAAGAACGTGCGCTCGGAACTAAATACTTCAATGGCTAATAAGCCTTGTTACTGCTCGTATGAGAGCATAAAAGAAGCGGTTAAAGATACCCAGTTTCAGTATAGTACATGGGAAAGCTATCTTTCTGGTGATATGGTTCAGTTTTTCGATTTGTTTTCTAAATACCCTTGTATTGAATATCTAACGAAAATGGGCATGAAGGACATGGTAGATGCTAAGTTGTATGGCCATAAAACATATGGCGCCATTAATTGGAACGGTAAAACACTTCAAAAGGTTTTACGGCTATCTAAACAAAATCTACGAGAATTAAGGGAGAATAATAAATCGATTGGACCATTAGCATTAAGACTTTTTCAAATATCCAAGAAGGATCGTTCAAACCTTTCATTTGCTGAGATATATGAAATCATTATTGACTATGGATCACAATTCGAGGATCTACAAATTGTCCTTAGATATTCCACCTTGGGAAGGGCTAACAATTATATCAAAAAGCAGTTTAGCAAGGATCCTAAAAATAAGATTTACTATCATACATTCCAAGTGCTGCAGACGTGGAGGGACTATATTAAGGATTGCGTTCGATTAGAAATGGATCTCACTCAGGATAATGTGTTGTTCCCATCGAATTTACACCAGGCTCACCAAAATACTATCAAGCAAGTGAAAATTAAAGAAGATGCTGAATTAAACAAGAAGATTCAAAGACGCCTTAAGTCATTAGCAAGCTTCTGCTTTGAATACGCAGGCCTAATGATTCGGCCAGCTGCAGACTCTTTGGAATTGATTGAAGAAGGCAAGGCATTGCAGCACTGTGTCGGTACCTATGCTAACCGGTATGCAAAAGGAGAAACAAATTTGTTCGTTATTCGCAAAGCTAATGAGCCGGACAAGCCGTTCTATACCATGGAGATAAAAGACAATTCTATTGTCCAAACAAGAGGCCGTAAAAATTGCTTACCTACAAAAGAGGTCAAAGCATTTATCGATGCCTTCAAGTTGGCCAAACTTACAAAGAAACCAAAACAAAGAAAAGCTAAAACAGCAGAAAGGCAGGGTGTTGCGGTATGAGCGAGTTAATCGTAAGAACTCCAATAATGATAGCAACCGAGATTAATAGCATTAAGGAACAGACAAAGAAGATGCTGCTAGTTAATAGCATTGAAATCGGCCGCCGGTTGGTTGAAGCAAAAACATTAGTCCCCCATGGCGAATGGGGTAAATGGCTTGAAGAGTCGGTGGATTACTCGAAAAGCACTGCCAACAACCTCATGAAAATATTTGACCAATACGGTGCAGATCAGTTTTCCCTATTTGGCAGCGAAGCAAAATCCCAAGCGCTTGGAAATCTATCGTACACACAAGCAGTAGCTCTCCTAGGAGTGCCGGCAGAGGAACGAGAGACATTCGTAAAAGAAAATGATATTGATAGTATGTCTACCCGCGAATTGCAGCATGTAATCAAGGAAAAGCAAGAAATCGAGAAAAAATTAAAAGATGCTGAAGCGTTGGCCAAGAAGGAAAAGGCAGCCTGGGAAAAGTTGACCAAGGAATTTAATAAGTTGGAAACGCAGACCAGTGACCATGCCTTAATAGTGGACAAGCTTAAATCCGATTTAGAATTTGCAGTAGCTGCCGGCAATAACCAAGAGGTTGATAGTCTCCAATCCGCTTTAAAGAAAAAGGAAAATGAGCACTCTGAATCTTTAAAAAGGATTAAAGAGCTCGAGCGCCAGCTAAAAGACAAGCCCATCGATGTGCCGGCAGTTACCGTTGTTGAAAAGGTACCGGAAGAAATTGAGCAGGAACTTGCGGATCTCCGAAAGCAAGTTGGCCAGCAACCAGACAAATCAGTAATTAAGTTCACTGTCTGTTTCGAAACACTTGTAAAGGGATTTGGCGACTTACTAGCTGCCCTCTCTGATATTAAGAATCCTGAAGAACAGGAAAAATACAAAAAAGCAGTTACCGGTTTAATCAACAAAATGTCCGAAAGGCTGTAAATAGGCTAAACAATCGAACTTTATGACTATTTGGTTAATTAGTCTAATAGTCCTTTGACGTCAAAGACTCAAATTGCGAAATAAAAAGAGGCAAAATAACAGTAAAAAAGCCAGGAGACTCACGACTATATTCTTATACTTCATGAAGCATTGCTTAATTAATTTTTTTAGAAAAATGTCTCATATGGAGGTTTAGTAAGTTATCCAACTTTTGACTACACTTTAATGTTTCATAACTACTAATACCTGTGCTATTAGATAGTTCAACCATTTTCTTTTTCATTAATTCTATTTGTTTTAATAGTAATAATTCAAACAAAACTGTATTCATAATAGGTAACTTCTCCTAGTAAATTTCATTAAAAAACACACAAAAACAATTATAGGAGAAATTTATGATATTAAAAATAGTTTCGACAAAACATGTCAAAAAACAATTATTTAATACTCTAAAATAAGATGATATTACGAAAGGGAAGTTGAAATGGTAGTCGAACATGAGGAAGTACTTGAAAAAGTTAATAGTATCCTTGGCCATGATTGCAAAAATAAGAGTTTCTTAGAAACAATTAAGGCCTTGGTTGACCACATTGAAAAAGTGGATAAAGAATTTATCTCGATGTCCCAGTCGATTGCTGAAGATGACACGATGATTCAGCAGCTGCAGGAGGAAGCCGAAAAAGGAAAACATGCCATCAATGAAAATCGCCGGTTAAGAAAAGAATTATTGGAAGCTGAAGAACGGATAAAGGAATTAGAAAAACATGAATTAACATTTAAAAAACCAATTTATGCAGACATTGACGATTAAATAAAAAAAGCCAGGATCTCTCCCGGCCACCCAAAGTAATTATATCATGGGAGGGGTCCTTATGCGCCTACAAAATATTGAAATTAATCCTACTACTAATAGACTAGAAATTGATATAATGAATTATATGGAAGTGAATAAAAGTTTTGCCATTGTCGTGTGTGATGGGAAGGCTAGGCTTACTGAGCTGCCTGAACATGGAGAGACTAAGATTGTAACGCATCAGGGCAAAGTGAAACGGGTGAAGTTTGATGAAGGAGAAGATTTTTAGAATATTAAAGCAGTACGTGTTAACAGCTATTTTATTCATAGTACTAATCGGTATATCGGGATTTTTACCATATGGGAATTATTGTATTATCGCGATTTTATATATTGCTTTCAATTATTATATGATCTTAGGTATAGTGAGGATGTCAGGGAAGGTTAGATCTCAAGATAACCTATATGAATGGTTAGATGTTTTAGATGGATCAGAAAAACTTATAAAAAGACTTGTTATACATGAAAAAAATAAAGATGTAATGTCAAACTTAGAAGCTGTTTTTGATAAGATTATGTTCTTCACAAATAAAGATAAAAGAAAGCTATATTTATTAAAAGGGTATTTTAAAACTTTGGCTGATGAAGGACCATTTGACTTATTCTTTAAAACATTACGAACAATTATAGTTGCAATAAGTGCATGGGGAATTAATAAAGGTTTTTTATTTGCTATATCAAAGGAAAATGTCGGGAACTTAGAGAAAATTGTAAACCCGAATTATGTTGTTGCTTGGAATTACGCTTCAATTTTATTATTAGGAATTATTGCTTTAGCAGTGTTTATTAAAGTTTATTTTAAAGAAAAAACTAGAATAAAAATAATCCTTGAAATAATTGAAACTTGTATAGAAGACATAAAAGATAAATAAAAGACCCTACCAGCCATCTGGAGGACACTGAATGACGTATTTAGCGTTGTTTGGTGTCCTTTTTGTTTTGTAAATTAAAGACAACTTACCAGCAAGTTAAATCGGAGGTAATTCTATGAAGATCAAAAGACCGGAATGGCATTGTAAAAACTGCGTTTGGCTTAATAATGAGAATCTATGCCTGTTTGTCCGTTGCGTGAGATATGAAGGCTTTGTTGTTGATAAAAAGACTGGAGGTACCACGAATGGAAACAAATAAACTTGATGAACTTGCTATGGATTTGGCAGAAAAATATGGGGTTTCCATTGAAGAGGCACGGGAGGTAATTCGTAAGGCTACTATAGCATTCAAGGGATTGGCTGAAGCGTGGAAAACAATTTGGGATAGATTAAAAGAAGCGGCCATGGTGTTTGAGGAATTGCAAATGGAAAATAGTGGACCTCAAGAGCGTTGGCCAGTCGTTTGGGATACTAGGTAGAAAAGCCAGGTCATTTTGAACAAGCCTAAATTCATGGTACGGAAGGTGATTCGATGATGATGATAAATATTGCAGAACTTATTCGCGATTACCGGATGATGAAACGGGAAATTGAACGTCTGCAGAAAATTATTTACGGTAAATCCATCCCCATGCTTTCCTGGGGCGTGGCACAGTACGGAATTGAATCAACATTACCGAAAGGTTCTTCAGGTAAGAGTTATGAGGAATTAAGGGATATGGATATCCGTGAGCAGAAACAGATCATGAGGCTTGAAGAATATCAGCGAAGAGTATTTGCCATTGAAACTGCAGGCGATTATTTGGATAGGGAAATCCTTAAAATTGTTTACGATTGCATGCTTGATGGGATGACAAGGCAAGAAATCGCCATTCACTTGGAAATATCCCGTGATTCTGTGGACAAGCTTCGTTCCGACATAAAGGCGCAAATCGGCACAAATACGACTTTTTCCAAGATTTTGCACGGAGAAAAATCGGCATGTTAAACTTGGAGGCAGGACGGAGCGGCAGGTTATTCCCGCTGTTTCGCCCTCTCGGGCTACGGAAAAAGTCCACGGAATTTTTGTGTTGATTCTAGTAAGTTTACTGGACAAGCGATACATTTAGGCGTAAAAGGTATCATCTATTTTGAGCCTTTTTCTATTTTTATGAAAAAGGCTCTTTATGTTGTACAAATGGTGTATAAGTGAGAGATAAGTTTTAATATCTATTTTGTATTTTTATTTTTGAAACAATTTCTTTAGGAATAAATTCTTCTAAATCACTATACGATTTATACTCTAAAGTTTTTGCAAGTGAATAGTATTGACTGTACAATTCCCCAATATCTTTTATTTCAAATCTTGCGTTATCTAAGTGAATTTTTAATAATTCCATAGCTACATCTGCTGAATTTCTTTGAATAGGTGTTGGAGATACCTTAATATTTTCGGCCATAAGTCTCACCTCCTTTCTTACAATATTCGGCAATATAAAAGGGGATTCCTTCTATCTGTCGAATTTTATTCTAAAAGGAGGTGTGTAAATTGGCTTACTTTAATGTGCAATTTAACCTAGTTGATGGAAGTCAAAAGTTTTTTTATCAATACAAAGCAGTTAATTATAATTTTGTTGCAAGTGAAATAATGGGAGACCATGGGTGGTTTGGCACAAAAGGAGACATAGTAAATTTGTCCAACGTGCTTAGTTGCCAGATAATAGAGGTAGACGAAGAAGGCTATGAAATAGAGTAATATAGTTTAATGAAGCATCTCATTTGAGGTGCTTTTTCTTTTCTTAAACACAAATATCGGAGGTGGGTGAGATGTAGATGAACTGGGATGAAATAAGAAAAGATTTTGAAACATCAAAGATTACATTAGCAGCTCTCGCAGAAAAACATGATATAAAAATCGGTACTTTGAAAAGCAGAAAAAGTCGTGAAGGATGGTCCCGGGATCCAACGAAAAAGGATGCAACCAAAAAGCAGAAAAAAGATGCACCCCTAAAAAAGGTTGCAACCCCAAATAAGAAAGTTGCAACTCCAATTGAGCTACATCCAGATGAAGAAATCAACTTGGATAATTTTCTAGAAGACAGCGAGCTTACTGAGAAGCAAAGGCTTTTTTGTCTTTATTATGTTAAAAGCTTTAATGCGACACAAAGCGCTATTAATGCAGGCTATGTGCCAGTTAGTGCTCATGTTGAAGGAAGTCGCTTGCTAAGACATGCTAAGGTTTCGGCTGAAATTAAACGCATCAAGCAGATCATGACCAGCGAGCTCTACATCGAAGCTATGGACGTGCTCAACAAGTACATCAAGATTGCTTTCTCTGACATTACAGACTTCCTGACGTTTGGCCAAAAGTGGGTGCCGGTTATTGGTATGGCTGGACCCGTACTTGATGAGGATGGAAACCAAGTTATGGAAGAGGTAAATTATGTGGACTTCAAAGAATCCGGCACAGTTGACGGTACAATCATTTCCGAGGTCAAGCAGGGCAAAGATGGTGTTTCCATTAAGCTTGAGGACCGCATGAAGGCATTGGACAAGCTTTCACTTTACTTTGATTTGTTCCCGGATAAGTTCAAGCGGCAAATTGAGGAAGAGAAGCTTAAGATTGCTCATCATAAAGCGTTTGGTGCTAATGAAGAGGAAGAGTACGAGGATGATGGTTTTGAAGATGCGTTAAACGCAGTTACTTCGGAGGTGTGGGCAGATGACAGCACCGGCGAAGAAGATAGTTGACCTGTCACTGATCTCCAAGGCGCCAAAGAAAAAAAAGCCAGCTCCTTTCAAATTTAAGCCTTTTTCTCTAAAGCAAAAGAAGGTTCTTACCTGGTGGCGAAAAGGGTCACCTGTAGCCGAAAAAGATGGAATCATTTGTGATGGTTCTGTCCGTGCAGGGAAAACAGTTGTAATGTCACTCTCCTATGTTATGTGGGGCATGGAAACCTTTAACGAAGTCAACCTTGGAATGGCTGGAAAGACGATTGGTTCCTTCCGAAGAAATGTTATCACTCCATTAAAACGGATGCTGAAATCACGAGGATATAAGGTCAAAGATCACCGGGCAGACAATTTCCTCACCATAACCTATAAAGGAAAAACTAATTACTTTTATATCTTTGGCGGTAAAGACGAAGCGTCCCAGGATCTTATCCAAGGGATTACACTTGCTGGCATGTTTTTCGATGAAGTAGCGTTAATGCCTCAATCTTTTGTTAACCAGGCTACCGCGCGTTGCTCCATCGATGGCGCAAAATTTTGGTTCAACTGTAACCCGGCCGGTCCTTATCATTGGTTCAAACTTGAGTATCTTGACCAATTAAAAGACAAGAAAATGCTGCATATCCATTTCACGATGGATGATAACCTTTCACTATCCCAGCAAGTAAAAGACCGCTATAAGAGGATGTACAAAGGGATATTCTTTCAGCGTTATATCCTTGGCTTATGGGTCATGGCTGAAGGCGTTATTTACGATATGTTCAACCAAAAAAAGCATACCGCTCCTGTTTTGGATAGAAAATATACTAAACACTATGTCAGCATTGACTACGGCACGCAGAACCCGACAACCTTTGGCTTGTGGGGCTTTTTTGATGGTGTATGGTATAAAGTCAAAGAATATCACTATGACGGTCGGCAGAAGTCAAAACAAAAGACAGATCAGGAGTATCTTGAAGATTTACAGGAATTTTTAGAGGGAGCTAACAATCTTAGAGGGATTATCGTGGATCCGTCCGCCGCTTCATTTATTGCTTTGCTAAAAAAGAACCAGTTCATAGTAATAAAGGCTAAAAATGAAGTCCTTGATGGTATACGCAATCTTGCTACTGCGCTAATCGATGGCTTAATCAAGTATAACGAATGCTGCAAAGAAACATTTAGAGAATTTTCCTCTTACATCTGGGATGAAAAAGCAGCTGCCCGTGGCGAGGATAAGCCTGTTAAGCAGAATGACCACCAGCTGGATGCTGACCGTTATTTCGTCAATACGATACTCTTTGGTCAAATTAAAGCAAAAGTCGGTAAGAAATCTTCATTAGGATTGAGGTGATGAAATGGCTATTATTCGAGATCGAGATTTACTAGGGGATATAAACGATATTCCAATTAAACTTATCGTTAGTTGTATAAATGAACATAAAAAAGGCATTCCTCGTCTTAAAAAACTTGAAGACTATTATCTAGGTGAACATGAGATTTTGAAAAGGAATCTAGGTAGTGCTGCAGACTTACCCAATAACAAGCTGGTTGCCAATCATGCCAAATATATTACTGATATTGCCGTGGGTTATGTTACAGGAAACCCCGTTAAATACGAGGGAGAAAAGATTGAGGACCTAAAAAATACGTATGATGTCATCGATATTGTGTCACACGATGCCGAATTAGCCAAAGATTTATCAATCTTCGGCCGCGGTTTAGAACTTTACTTTATGACCAGTGATGATGTGCCGATACCTAAAGCTACAGTTATAGATCCACGTCAGATATTCTTAGTCGTAGACGATACGGTCGAATATAAATCCATGTTCGGAGTTCATTACTATGAGAAAAAGGATATTGACAACAATGTAGTCGGATGGAAAGTGAATGTTTACACTAAGGACCTTATCGTTATGTATGAGGGAAAGAATTTAAACGAATTTGAAATGGTGGATTTAAAGGACCATTATTTCGGTGATGTCCCGATTGTCGAATACTGGAATAATGAGGAGCAGCAGGGCGACTTTGAACAGCAAATCAGTTTGATTGATGCTTACAATGTGCTCCAATCGGACCGCGTGAACGATAAAGAGCAGCTCGTCGATGCAATATTAAAAATTAAAGGTATGAGCCTTGGTGATGATGAAAACGAAGCTTCTCAAACTATAAAACTCCTTAAGAAATTCAAGGTGCTCGAAATGCCGACCGCTGATGCGGACGCCGATTGGTTAACTAAGCAACTTAACGAAACGGAAGTAGAAGTGTTACGGAAAGCTTTAAGAGATGACATTCACCAATTCGCATTGGTCCCTATGCTGACCGATGAAAACTTCGCTTCGAATGCTTCTGGAGTGGCAATGAAGTACAAACTTCTTGGTCTAGAGCAGCTAGCAAAAAACAAAGAACGATATTTTGTCCAGGGGTTACGAGAGCGCCTAAAGTTGTTTGCCAATATTTTAAGGATTAAGGCTAAAGATGTGGATGTGTCGGATGTGAAAATCACCATGACGCGAAACCTTCCTGCCAATGATTTAGAAACAGCAAATATTATTTCCCTCTTGGATGGAAAGGTTAGTCTTGAAACGCTGATTTCACAACTTTCATTCGTTAACGACGTGGCGGAAGAAATTAAAAAGGTGATAGATTTGGAGACAGAACGACTCAAACGTCAACAAGAAGCATTTAGTATGCCGATGACTACGGATGTGACAGATCATGCAGCAGCGGTCTAATAGTTATTGGGCCAAACGCGCGGACCAGCGTATGGCCACCTATCACCGTAGCGCAGATGTTACAGTCCAAACTATTACTAAGTCGTACGATAAAGCGATTAAAGACATCCAGTCGGAAATCGAAAAGATTTTCTCCACCTATGGAACCAATGGTCATATAGATCCTATTACAGCGAAGAAGGTTCTTAACCAAAGGATCCCTAATCCATTTCTTAGTTTAGCCAAGATGGTTCTTCCAAAAGTGCAGAATGAAAAGGTGCGCCATTGGATCCTTAACCGAGTAAACGCTCCTGCCTACCGGGCACGAATTACTCGCCTCGAGGCTTTAAAGGAAAGTGTATTCCTGCAATCAAGATTAATTGCAGATGCTGAGATCACTGTCAGTACTGCTGGATATATCAAAACTATCAATGAGGCATACTACCGGACAATGTTTGATCTGCAGAAAGGTATCGGATTAGGTTTTGATTTTGGCTCCATGCCTACCAGGACAATCGAAACAATATTGAAGAATCCTTGGAGTGGCCAGCAATTTAGTAACAGAGTTTGGGACAATACCGATGTTCTTGCGGTTAGAATGAATGAGGTTATTACCGCGGGTTTTATGAGTGGAGCTGACATTAGGAAAATGGTGGCCGAGCTCGAAGATCTCTCTATGATGGGGAAGCATGCTGCTAATCGTTTGGTACGTACTGAAACAACTTACATGGCTAATGCGGCAGAAATGGAAAGCTATGAGGAGGCAGAAATTGAGGAATATCAGTTTATTGCTACCTTAGATAATCGGACCTCCCCGCAATGCCAAGAGAACGATTTGAAGGTGTTTGCAGTAAAAGATGCAAAACCTGGAATAAGTATGCCGCCGTTGCATCCATACTGCCGTTCAACAACGGTTGCTTATTTTGGTACTGAAACACGAAGCAACATTCAACGTCGGGCAAGAAACCCGGTAACAGGTAAAAATGAGTTAATCCCTGCTGATATGAATTATAAGGATTGGCATAAAAAATATGTTAAAGCTGCCTAAATTGGTGGCTTTTTATATTTGTAGAAAGCGAGTGGAAAACATGTCAAACAGTGTTCTAGTTACCTTAATCATCTGCTCAACAGTAGTGATTCTTTCACTTTTAGGTAGAAAAAAATAATACAAGAATATTAAGATGCAACTCACAGGCTTGAACTGTGAGGGGCAAAAAGGAGGAAAATCACAATGAATCAACCATTTTATAAAAGTTTGTTATTACCTTTAGACCTTCAGCTATTTTCCGAGACACCAGGAGCTCCGCCTCCTGAACCACCAGCGCCACCAGTACCGCCGGCTCCTCCTGCGATTGAGCTTCCAAAAACAGCAGAAGAGCTTCAAAAACTTTTGCAAAGCGAAGGCGATAAGAGGGTTACAGGTGCTTTAAAAACGGCCCAGGAAAAATGGGAGGCTGAATTTAAGGCTAAGTTAGAACTTGAAAAAGCTGAAGCGCAAAAGCTTGCAGGACTTAGTGCGGCGGATAAGGAAAAAGCGCTTCTCGAAAAATCGAAAAATGAGATTGAAGCAAGGGAGAAAGCCATCGCCGTAAAGGAACTCAAACTCGAAACGATTAACATCTTGAACGAGAAGAAGCTACCTATAACCTTGGCAGACTTTTTGCTTGCTGACGATGCGGAAAAAACAAAATCAAATGTTGATACATTCGAAAAAGCATTCCGTGAAGCCATAGAAGCAGGGGTAAACGAACGCCTAAAAGGTACACTTCCTAAACTAGGTACCGGTGGCATAACCGGAGATAACTACGGGAAAAAAGTCGCTGAGGCATATTCGAAGAAAAATGAAGGGCTGGAAAAAGCGCGACAATCTTATTTTAATTAATTTCAAAATTGAGGAGGATAAAACCTTATGAGTAAATTTGTACAGACAAGCTTCGGAAATAAAAAATCAATTTTAAAGTTTCCGGATCACTATGTAAATGTAGCAGTAACTTTGGATGATGCTGGTATCACGACCAACGCTGATGGAAAGAAAATCATCCCTGCAGGTACTATCCTCGGTGGCGGGGTGCTTGCCGATCCGTCAAAAAAAGCTAAGGCAGATAACACGGCAACGGCTGAGGGTGTCCTTTTTAATGACACTGATGTAACTTATGGTCCCGCGTCTGGAGCCATGCTGATTCACGGTTTTATTGACCTGAACAAGATCCCCGCTGCACCAATTGCTGCAGCAGTGACCGCTTTACCATTAATCAAGTTTTTAAAATAAAAATCAGTAACCTGAAAGGATTGATTACATGCCAACAATTTTCGATTTAGTAAATGCTGAAAATATTGCAACTTATTATCAAACGAACCCATCCAATGCAATCCCTTACCTAGGGTCAACACTATTTCCGGCCAAGAAACAGCTAGGGTTAGACCTAAGCTGGATTAAAGGTTCGAAGGGGCTGCCTGTCGCTTTAATGCCATCCGAATTTGATGCGAAAGCAACTGTCCGTGATCGAATTGGATTTGATAAGATCCAAACGGAAATGCCATTTTTCAGGGAATCTATGAAAATTGGAGAGAAAGACCGTCAAGAGTTAAACAAGCTTATGGGATCAAATCTAGATAGTATGATAATGCCTCTGATTAACAACATTTACGACGATGTTACGAACCTCGTGAATGGAGCCATGGTACAACCGGAACGGATGATCATGCAGTTATTGTCCACCGGTAAGATCCGTATAACTGCCAATCGATTAGATTATGATTATGATTACAAAATGTCAGCTGCACATAAAGAGACACTAACTGCTGGTGCCGCTTGGAGTAGCGTTGACAGCAATCCAATTGATGATATCAAACGATGGCAGGACACGGTTGAAGATGACACCGGCGTCCGTCCTGTTAATGCTATTTGTACACGAAAGACCTGGAATTACCTATTGGCTAACAAACGTATTCGTTTAGATATGAACCCTACCGGCGGGCAGAATATCATTATGACTGATGCTATGATGAAACAATATCTGCAAGCGAAATTAGGCGTGTCTACCGCTGTTTATAACAAAAAATTCATGACGGAAGGTAAGATTGCAACTCTCTTCTTCCCAGATGAAATTTTCACCCTTATTCCAGATGGCAACCTAGGAAATACTTTCTATGGTACTACCCCAGAAGAGTCCGATCTCATGGCTGGTAGTTCTGTGGCTGATGTTAGTATCGTAAATACCGGTGTAGCAATCACAACGGTAAAAGAGCCGCATCCTGTTAACGTAGAAACGATTGTTTCCGCAATTACTCTACCATCATTTGAAACTATCGATAATATTTTCATTGCGAAAGTAAACTAAAAACATGAAAAAGTGTTTTCCGTTTACACACCTATATCAATATGTTGGCAATAAAGATGGTAAAGGTAGAATAGGAGACGGGCCAACCGTCTTCTGGAAATATAGATGCGCCAAGTGCGGAAAAGAAACATGGAAAAACAAGTGAGCGAGGAGTTTTTCCTCTCTCACTTTCTGTTGAAAGGAGGCAACTTAAATGGCAAGCAAAAAGGATAAAGCTGAGGTAGCTGTTTATAATCCAGAGGAAATCGGAGCTGAAGTGGTACCAGAGACGGCTCACGTTGAGATGGCTTCCGTTGTTTTTAACACTAATGTGAAGCACAATGAAACTCGTTATGTAGTTGGCGAAAAAGTAGAAGTTTCTCAGGAAGATTACGAGGTTTTCTTGAAAGCTGGTGTAATCGATGGCGACAATGCTTGAAAAACTGAAAATCCAGCTTGAAATAAAAGATAATTCAAAAGATGATCTTCTAGACTTGTTGCTGGAAGATGTCGAGACCGATATTCTCACTTGGACGAATAGAAGCGAGCTCCCGAAAGCACTTGAATCTACTCAAAGGCAATTGGCTATTATTCGCTACAATATGATGGGCGTGGAAGGACAAACTTCCCACTCAGAGGGCGGTGTAAGCAGGTCTTTTGAAGACCTTCCGGCAGTCGTCAAGAAAACCATTTCTCAATTTGTGAAGGCTAAGGTGACACGCTATGGGTCGTCTTAGACAGCGAGATTTAAAACCATATACGGTAAAACGCCGTAAACCCATGCAGGATTCTGACGGGACGAAATACGAGGACTGGGAACCGATTGGCCATATAATAAAAGCTAATATTCTTCCTGCCGGTGGGAAGCTCATGGCAGAGATGTATGGAGAAAGACTTGCCTACATGCTTGTTGCTTACGTTGAATCTGGTACCGAATTAAAAGAAACAGATGGCATATGCGTCTATGTTCCACCAGATTCTAAACCCGATTATAAAGTTGTTGCGGCACCACCGTGGAGTTCCCACTCAGTAATCAGTTTGGAGGCGATTCGAAATTGACGATTAAAGGATTAGATAGCCTGCTGCGGAAATTAGATTCGCTTGGAGGGAACACCCATAAAGCCTTGAAAGTTGGTATCCATCAAGGTACGAAACTAGTCCAAGGTGATGCTAAAAGGCTGGTGGCGGTTGCTGAAATAGATGGCGGTGGCCTTCGGAATAGCATCCAAGGGGAAACGGAAGAAATAGATGGCAAGATTGTTGGAAAGGTTTCTACCAACAAAGAGTACGGGCCATATGTCGAATTTGGAACGGGCCAGCGAGGTATCGATTCGCCGTCTCCTCCTAAGGCAGATATACCACTTGATTATAGGCAGGATTGGGCTGGTATGGAGGCGCAGCCTTTTTTATTTCCGGCTCTTAAACAGAACGAGGAGAAAGTCAAAGAAATTATAAAAAATAACGTAGAAAAAGAGATTCGAAAGCTTGGTGGCAGCTGATGTATGATGTTAAGCCGCAGATCAAAAGCCTCCTAAAATCTATTCCCGATGTGAGTGTTTCAGATGTTTTCCCAAATGGACCAGCTGAAACCCCACGGATTACATTTTATGAATTGGCTAATGTCGATTCATTGAAGATCAATAACAGTCCAATTTCAACTATCGCAATACAGATTGATATTTGGCATACTCGTTCGACTGGGGTGCTAGCTGCTGCTGTTAATGATGTAATGAACAGCATTGGTTTTAGGCGAGAATTTGCAGCGGACGTTCCGGACCCCTCAGGCATAAAACGAAAGACCATGCGCTATGGCGGCAAGGTTGATGCGAGAAATCTACTAGTTTATCAATAAAGGAGAGTGGTTATAAATGGCTGGAGTTCTTACGAAAGAAACAAAGCTAAGCTATAAAAAATCTTCAACGTTTGAAGAAATTGACTTACTCATGGAAGTGCCGGATCTTGGAGGAGAACCAGAAAAGGTCGAGGTAACAACTTTGAAGGATTCAGTGAAAAAATATATCCCCGGTGTTCGGGATTTGGGTGATTTAGTATTCAAATTTTTATATGACAATTCTTCAACGACAAGCAACTATCGTGTGTTAAGAGGTCTCCAAGATGCTGGAAAACCGGTGGATTTCAAGGTTACTTATCCAGACAAAACTGAACATGCGTTTACCGCTTATGTAAATGTGAAAATGGATTCTGGCGCACCTAATGCAGCGTTGACGTTTTCGGCTGGTATGAGCCTACAAAGTGATATTGTTGTTACTAATCCAACGCCTTAATAGGATTTTTAATTTTAAATATCTATGACTAGTAAGCACCTGATTGGTGTTTTTATTTTGGGAGGAATATTGATGCTTTACACAACTCTACAAGTTGGAGAGCAGGAGTATAAATTACGTGCCCCTGCAGCTGCCATTATTGAGCTTGAGAAGAAACTAGGTGGGAAAAACCCTCTATCCGTGCTTATGACAGTAGAATCAGGGGAAATCCCATCAGTAGGTAACTTGCTACTTATCCTGCACGCAACTTTACAAAAATATCATCATGGTATGACATTTGAAAATGTTCTCGCTCTATATGATAACTATGTAGACTCCGGAAAGACTTATATGGACTTAATACCTGTTATGATGGAGGCGTTCAAAACAAGTGGTTTTTTCAAGGGGCAGGCTCCGGAGACGGTGAGCCTGTCAAAACCCTAACAGAATTATTTGAAAAGCTGTATCCAATCGCATGTGAGTGCGGTGTGGATGCAGCTTTTTTTTGGAATATGACTTACGGAGAAATAGTAGCCAGCATCACAGGATTCAACAAACGTCAAAAGACAGAATTTCAGATGAAATCAATTGTTGCCTATCGTCAAGCGGATTTAATAGCTTCACTTGTGAGCAACGTGCTTGGCAGTAAGCACCAACCACCAAGCATCCAGGAAGCTTTCCCTGGCATTTTCCCCGAAATAGAACAGCAACCTAAACAACAAAATTGGCAGCTTATGAAAGCGCGAATTGAAGCCTATGCAGCCGAAAAACGTGCAGCTGAAGAGCGAAAGCGAGGTGAGAATCGTGGCGACGACTCTGGAGGAATTGCAAGTCCTAATAACGTCTGAAACTTCAGGTCTAAGACAGGAACTTAATAATGTAAGACAGCAATTGGGAGAAACGGAAAGAGAAGTAAATAAGGCCACCGGTGCTATAGGTTCTGCAATAAAAAAAATAGGAGTTATAGTAGCTGGGGCCTTTGCTGTCAAAAAAATCGTCGATTATGGCAAAGCCTCCGTCCAAACATATAACGATGTTAGTGTCCAGGCAGCAAAGCTAGGTCAAGTTATGCGAAATACTATGGGGGCAACTGATGCTCAGATTGAGAGTGTCAAAAAATTGACTCAGGCCCAAGAAGGTATCGGGGTAATCGCGTGGGATACGCAAATGGCCGGTGCTCAGGAGTTAGGGACGTACCTTGAAAATGCAAAATCTCTTGAAACACTCCTACCAACGTTGAATGATATGTTAGCCCAACAATATGGAGTGGATGCAACTGCAGAGCAAGCGACCAATATCGGCACAATGATTGGAAAAGTAATGGATGGTCAGTTAGGCGCTCTGAGTCGATATGGTTATAGCTGGGATGAGGCACAAGAGAAAGTATTGAAGTATGGTAATGAGCTTGAACGCGCAAACATGCTCGCTGAGGTTATTGGCCAATCCGTCGGAGGAATGAACGCCGAACTTGCCAAAACGCCTGCAGGTCAACTCAAGCAATTAGAATTTACATTTGCAGGGATTAAAGAGCAAATCGGAGCGGGACTTACTCCCGTTATCGCTACAGTCTTGCCTTATATACAGCGATTAGCTAATTGGCTATTAAAGTTAGCTTCATATTTTTCGGCATTTATGCAAGCGTTTTTTGGTGTTGCCGCTTCTCCTAAAAAAGCAAGTATAGCAATTGGTGGCGCAGCTGAGGCGCAAGAATCCTATGGAAAATCAGCTGAAAAGGCTGGTAAGAAGGCGAAGAAGGCCGGAGAAGAGGCTAAACGCTCAATTGCCGGATTCGACGAAATAAATTCACTGTCGAAAGCATCTTCAGGCGGCGGTTCCGATGCAAGCGGAGGATCTGGTACCGGAGGTCCTGGTGATTTAGGTATCCCAAATTTAGCTCCAATTGATGCTGCAAGCGCACAAATCACAGCAAAAATGCAAGTGTTAGCGGCAAAAGTAAAGGGGTACCTTAAGGAAGTCAAAGAATTTTTTCAAGGGGTCGGGTCGTTTATTTCCAAGCACAAAGAGGTTATCATCAGTGCGATCTCTGGAATTGTTGCAGGCTTCGCGGCTTTTCAATTAATAAGTAAATGGACAAAGATTGTTTCAGCTGTCCAATTTGCTTTCGAAGGATTGTCGCTTGCAATAGCGGGCATTTCCTGGCCGATTGTGGCTGTAGCGGCCCTAATCGCCTTATTTGTCGGAAACCTTGTATATCTCTGGCAAACAAATGAAGATTTTCGGAATTCGGTGCTCGAAATTTGGCAGCAAATTAAATCTTTCCTTACCAAAGTAACAACAGATATGTGGAAAATTCTTAAAGACACGTGGGATAAATACGGATCCGATATCGTCAAAAATGTTAAAGGATTCATGAAATCCATCCAAGATATTATCCTCATGCTGTGGGATCACTGGATCAATCCTATTATGACTAGCTCCCTAAAAGCTTTGAGAGAGTTGTGGGACAAACATCTAAAAGGATTAGTAGCGCAGGTAATGGAGTTTGTTGGTAAATTAGTAACTGCGGTCCTCGAAATTTGGAATAAAGGCATACAGCCGTGGATTAATTACATGAAAGTTTTGGGTGACGTTTTTTCGACAATTTTTTCGGCGATTATAAAAACAGTCGGCAGTGCTGTTGGCGGAATTATCGACGCGACGAAGGGAATTATAAAAGCTCTAGGTGGCGTCATTGATTTTGTTTCTGGTGTTTTTACCGGAAATTGGTCGAAAGCCTGGCAGGGGGTCAAGGACATATTCGGCGGAATTTTTGGCGGATTATGGGCTCTTATAAAAATTCCTCTAAATAATATTATTGACGGGGTCAATACACTTATTTCTGGGCTTAACAAGATAAAGATTCCAGCGATGGACATCCCAGGAGTAGGCAAGGTTGGCGGATGGGGTATTAGCATCCCTAAAATACCTAAACTCGCTAAGGGTGGGTATATCGGTGCTAATCAGCCACTACTCGCTATGATTGGAGACAATCGTAATGAGGGTGAGATTGTAGCCCCTGAATCCAAGCTTTATGAGCAAACTTATAAAGCTATTAGTAATGCACTCTCTCAAAGCGGTGGTAGTGGAGGGAATATAGATTTAACCATCAATCTTGGCGGTACAACTGTATTTAGAAAATTAATCGATGGCATCAATCAGGCTCAAAGACAAGCAGGAAAAACATTAATAGAAATTTAAGGAGTGGTAATATGCTCAAGATAAATGGAGTGTCTATTTCCACTCCTAGTGAGTTTAAAGTAGAAATTAACGACCTAGATGGAGAAACCAATAGAAATGCAAATGGAGACTTAATTAGAGACAGGATAGCGGTAAAAAGAAAACTAATATGCAAGTGGCCGCCATTATCTATGTCCGAAATTTCAACTCTGTTAAAATCTGTTAAAGCTGTTTATTTTAATGTGGAATATCCTGATCCCGAAGAAGGGGCGTTTATCACTAAAAATTTTTATGTTGGTGATCGGGAATCACCTGTTTATCGTGTGAAATCTGATGGATCCATTACCTGGGAAAGCCTAAACATGAACTTTATCGAGAAGTAAAGGAGGGCGATTAAATGTACACTGTATCATCTGGATTTAAAACAGCCATTAAGCAGCCCTCCCGTATAATTTCCGCAAAGGTAGTCATTAATAATAATACTTATTTAGATGATAAGATTGTTAATTTATCATACGAAGATACGTCTAATCCCTCCACAAAGTTTGAGCTGGGAGCCGTGTCTGCTGCTATGATCAATCTGTCCCTTATCGGTGTGACAGAAGTATTTGAGACCGCCGCATTTAAGCCTTTTATCGGGTTAGATGTGGGCGGAACGATTGAATATGTCCCATTAGGCACCTTTTATGTGGATAAGGTCGAACGTAAAAAAGATGTGGTAAAGCTTGATCTGTACGATGGGATGCTAAAGTTAGAGCAAGCCTTTTTTAGTAGTTTGAGGTATCCTAACTCAATTACAAATGTGATTAACGAGATTTGCTCTAAGACTGGATTTCTGTTTGCTAGCACTCTACCAAACTACTCAATCCCGAAGCCTGATGGTTACACCTATCGAGAGGTAGTTGGCTTAATTGCTGCACTTTGTGGAGGGTTTGCTAAGTTTAATAGAGACGGTAAATTAGTGATTAAATCTTATTCAGCTGTCTCAGAATCTATTACAAGCGATAACTATATCGATTACCGCAAGAAAAAGGATAGACCATATCGCATTGATAAAATTACAGTGCAAGCTGGCGAAAACGTGTTAACAAAAGGCACGTTAAGAGCCGGAGGCAGCGAGATCACATTTGAGAATCCTTTTATGACCGATATCATTTTAACGGATGTTTTTAACAAATTAAACGGATTTGAATATTTGCCCGCATGGTTTAAAGCCCAGGGTAATCCGGCGCTTGAGTGCGGGGATATAGTCACTCTAACGACTGCTGATAATGAGATTATTAAAGTCCCTGTTATGAAGCAAAAATTGTCCTACTCTGGCGGCTTAACCATGGAAATAGACTCTGAGGGAGAGTCAGAAAACAGCAACCAATTTAGTAGTGGCGGCTCGATGTCGCGAAAAGTTGAACGTGTCGTTTATGAGCAAGCATTAATCCTTGAAGCATTAATCAATAAAGCTACCATCGATGATCTGCAGGCTACAGTGGCTCGCATTGACACATTATACGTAAAAACAGCCACTATCGAGACGTTACTGGCTGGTAATATCGGAGCGGATAATCTAGCGGCTGGTGCAATTCAAGCTGGTAGCGGAGTCATAGCGAAAGGAGCAATAGGTGACGCTGAAATTAGTAATCTATCGGCGGCTAAGATTAATACTGGGACTCTGGATACGTCCAAAGCTACCATTGCTGGTCCAAACGGTAGGATGACTATTAAGGGTAACAAGCTACAAATTTTCGACCAAAAGAATACGACTCTGTACGAGAGAATTATGTTGGGTATCGACGATGCTAACAATTCCGCGTTAACTCTCCGAGGGTCAGACGGTACAACCGTACTCCTGACTCAAGACGGGTTAACAAAGCAAGGGTTTACAGACGGGTACGGTAAAGTAGACAACGACTCCTTGGACCCAGCTAAAATCGACATCCAGAAGGTCGTAACCAGAATCAATAACGGTACAACGACTATCCAAAGCTCTAAGATTTATATGGACAATAAGACACTCGATGTCAGTTTCAAAACAATAAGCGATACAGTTACCGCTCAAGGTCAAACCATTAGCTCCCATACTTCCCAACTCTCGATTATGGACGAGGCGATTAAATCCAAAGTCAGCTCCCAACTATTCGAGGATTATGTTAATGGATTTATAATGGAGCTCAGCTTCACTCAGGACGATGTATACGACTTAAAAACTCGTTTAGAAACAGCTGAAACTACGATTGACCAAACTGCAACAGCTATATCGCTTAAAGCTAACAAGTCAGAAGTTTATACAACATCTCAAGTAGACGGGCTGATGAATGTTGTTACTACCCGAATAGCGACAGCGGAGGGTAAAATTGATGTACAAGCCGGTCAGATTACCCAACGGGTTACCAAGACAGAGTTTGAGAGTACAGCTTGGGCTTACAGAAACTTGGTTCCTAAATCAGACAAATTTCTTTCTGGTTCGGCTGCTGGGGGTATAACTCCTTCCATAACGTCACAAGGTTACTTACAAGTAGTGTCTACCGCTGGAAACTTAAACTGGCATACAGGTTGGATGTGGGACGGTTCTGGTGTAGAGGAGGCTTTCAATGAAGGTGACGATTTTGTAATAGCCTTTGAGATGCGCTCGACAGGACATACGTCCTTACCGACGATTTATCTCAAAGCTGGTATGGGGTATTACCCTATGAACGGTAAGATGAGTACAAACTTCTCGATAGTATGGTGTACGGCTAAATGGATTAAAGCCGGTGTATTCCAACCTTACCTTGGTTGGAGCGGCGTAGTCGGTACAACAATAATCAAGAACGTGTTTATTGCGAAGGGTACAAGACCTCCTACCTCTTGGGTGGCGGCTCCAGAAGATACCGATATAAGACTCACAACAGCCGAGGCGTCGATTGTAAACCAAGGAAACGCGATAACCCAAAAGGTTAGCCAAACGGATTACAACGGTAACACGATAGCATCTATGATTAACCAGACTGCTACAACGATTAAAATACAAGCTAGTAAAATCAACCTCGTTGGAGCAGTTACTGTCCTGAGCGATATTACAGGCAAACTCGGCTCTATTACGGCGGGTAATATTAGCGGCGTTACCATTTCTGGCTCTAGGTTTACAACTACTCAACAAGGAGGTACTTCAGGAGATACCTATGAACTTGACCTGTACGCCTCCAACTTAACTAGTAAGGCGACATATACTGGAACAATATTCGGTACTGTGGAAGACCAATTGGATATAATCCAAGGGCAACTATGGATTTCCCAGTATACGAAAGGAGTAAAGCGGTCTCACCTAATTGTTAACTCCAACTCTCTAGCCTACTTTGACGGAGCGAGCTTTGTGGAAATGAACCGTATCCAGTTCGGTAACAACTTTATCGACTTGAGCTCAGCTACAGACTTATACACAAAGAGAATTCAAGCCGATGGTAATATAATGTTTGATGTTACTTCAACCCAGAAACAAGTAAGAGCAACGCTTGGCCCAGACGGTGACGCTGGTTTCTATATGAGTAATACTAACCAAGGGCGAGTTGGTCTTCATGACTGGGGTATGAGCCGCTCTATATGGGTTTACGAACGTAGTCTCAACCAAGTATTTTTCACAGCCGAGGCAAAGTTTAACGGCGATATATTTGTAGAAACTTGGAGATTACCAGGACTAGGCGCGAGTTGGACTCAGTATGGAGGTTCGTACCCATACGCGGGGTATCTCAGACAACCTGACGGTTTGGTTATATTCCGAGGAGCTATCAAGGGCGGTACTTTCGGTAATACAATATTCACCTTGCCGGCAAGCCATAGACCGCAATATGATATGGCGTTTATGGGAGTTGACAATAATAACAACAGCGTAGTCATAATCGTAAGGGCGTCAGGCGCAGTAGTTGTACAACAAGGGATAGGATACACTGTAAATAACGCCTTTGTTTCTCTGGATGGAGTTAGATTCCAAACTAAAGTGGGGTGATGACTATGGAAATGTTGATTATCCAAATTGATGACGACGGATTCCCTGTAGATACGCTCTTACTGGACGTAGAGTTTGATAAGGAGGGCAAGCCTATCTTAGAACCTGGGCTTGTACCCTCCCATAAACCAGAGGAGATATTCCACAAGCCAAGATACGATAAAACACTCTGTATATGGGTTGAAGGGGCTAGCAAGGAAGAGATTGATGCAATACGGGAACACAATAAACCACAACCTAGCGAAATAGACAGACTGAAGGCAAGACTGGAGACAGCGGAAATGGCTTTAATCAGTCTTATGGACTTTCTATAAAAGGAGAATGGGAGATGAGTAATATGTATCAATTTGTACTAAACATGTGGGTATTCAATAAACTAACCGAGAAGCAGGTTAATAGTTATGCAGAAAAAGGATTTATTACTACAAAAGAGGCAGAGCAAGTATTAGCTACTCCAAAGGAGGATAAATAATGTCAGCAAATGTTGAATTAGTCGTGCAAGATTTATCTAATCAGATTGCCAATTTAAGCCGTGAAAAGGCTATTTTTTATGCCTTGGCGACTCAAAAAGAGCAGGAGAATCAGCAGCTAAGGCAAGAATTAGAGCAGTACAAAAATAATGAAGCAGCTGCCAAGGAACCTAAGTAGGTTCTATTTTTATTTAAGGAGGTTTTTAGATTGCCAGATATTAATAGATACCAACCATCTAGCGGTCGAAAGGTAAAAGAAAATGGTGATCTGGTCAACACAGCCGATATGATTGAGGCAATATATAAAGCTTTTGTCGTAAACAAGGACGCCGGTATGCAGCTTAATGGGAGTAAAGCGGTAAAAGCAGTTGCTATTGTCCCAAGTGATACAGTAGATATTCCTGTCACGGCAGGACTTTATGTCGGTACCGGCGGTGATATTAAAATGACTATGAGTGACGGTTCTGTAGTAACCAGAAAAAATGTTGCTGGTGGCGTAACACATCCATGGTCGATTAAACGTATTTGGGCAGGTGGTACAACGGCAAGTGATATGGTAGGAGATTACTGATGAATATTGGGATTGCATTAGGGATTCCCTTCATTTCAAAAGTCAAAAAGATATTAGCGAGAGACACCTTTAACAGGGCAGATTCTCCAGTTTTAGGAAAAGCTGATACTGGTCAAACGTGGGAGCAATTGTATGGAGTTTATGAAGTTAAAACCAAGCAAGTGTATGCTCCCGGAAGTAGTGCTTCAATAGCTGGTTTGAATGTAGGAAAACCTAACTATCGAATTATTTCAGACATATACTCAACATCTAATACTACGTTGGGACTTGCTTTTCGTATCGTTGACAAAGATACATTTTACGCTTGTAGGGTGTACCAAATGAACCTAGAAATATATAAATTTAACGGTGCAACTACGTTGTTAGGAAATTTTAATGGTGTTGGATACGGTCTAAAAACATTAAAAATTGAAGTCGTTGGCTCAACGTTTAAATGCTACATCAATAATCAATTAGTGCTAACGGTGAACGATTCCGATTTAGCAAACGCAAATAAAGTCGGTTTCAGAGGTGCTGGTGTTGAGAGCTACGCAAAAAATATAATCGTGGAGGAGATTTAATATGGGTGTAATTGTTACGGTTCCAAAAGAGGTTGTAGACCATCCAGAATTCGGGAAATTAACAAGACCGCATACACACGCAAAATCATGGCAAGTAATTGAAGAAAGAGAATATGAATTTGTAATTGAAATACTAGAAGAATAGTGCGGCTTACGGCGTTCGTTATGTAAACAGGATACATGTAACAATTGCTACTTCAACTAAAGGTGCATTTGAAGAAGGAATTGTTAAATTACTTATAGAATATAAGTTATCGTAAAGGAGTGGTTTTATGAATAACCTGTTTACAGTAAAAGTATGGGACAAAGACCTAATATGTGAAATGTGTTCAAATGATAAATGGGATAAAAATATATTGAAAATTGAAGTTGAAAGACCTGAAAATGGGGGGGAGTATAGGGAAGAGGAGAGATACAAATTTGAATGTCCTAATTGTGGTAACTGTAAACTTTTTGGTATAGTTTCCACATTTAATGAATCTAAAAAGGGAGAAGAAATTAATTTAAAAACTACACCAGTTTCACATGAATTTTAAGAACAAATTTTAATTTGCTAATTTTATCAAGTAACGATTGCTTTAAATTAAGAACTGACTGCCAATTATGGCAGCTTTTTTATTATCTAACTAACGACGTTCTAGGATGTCGAAACCAGATGTTTAATAATTAATATTGATTGGGGGTTAATATTAATTTTCTTCTGATAAGCATTGATCTTTAAAGTTTTCTAGTTCGTCACTTGAAGAACTAAAAGTTATATCGGCAGACAATTCACCGAATACGGTGTCTAAAGAAATGTGTATGTTTTCTAATTCCATAATTTTTCACCTCCTTTAGGACAAGTATTTCCAAAAGGAAAATACAATAAACATTCAATTAATCAGACTAACCTCGTTCTTAAGCTACACCTTAGTGCGTGTAAAAGAGTCTCAATTTTAGGAATAATGCGGGTTCATCTTAAAAGGTATTCTCCTCTCTTTGACGAATTATTATTGAGGAGAGGAGAAGATGTAAATGGACACAGTAAAACAATTGAGATTAACTTATATTCACCATGGACTTAAAGAGTCTAATAATAGATTGAAAGAAGCCTTAAACGCTTCTGAACCTAACAGTCTACCTATAACCACCTCTTTGAGTGAGGTGGTATTCTGGCTGAGTGTCGCTGATGAGTGGCACTTTAAAAATAGGAATACTAATGACTCATACACAAAATTAAGGGAAAAGGAAATAGGGGGACAATGTCTATTAGGTTTAAGACATGCCTTTAACTCGTTAAAACATGAAATGTCTTTCATAAAACTAATTCGGCCAGCAGAAGCTAGACCTTTGTTTGAAGGTAGCAGTTTTTTCATTGAAGACTACTCTAAAGAAATCATTTGGTTAAAAGCTAGAGGATTAATTGATAAAAGAAAAAAGAAGGATAAAACAAACCTAAGAAATTATAGAAAATATTTAGAAGGAAAAAACGTTCGAAAAACTATAGAAGAAGCAACAAGATTTATGCATGAACGTTTCATGGAAACTAAGATCGAACATTACCAAAATAATATATTTACAGTTCCTCACTAATGGCGTTCGAAACGGGTGATGTATGCGAAATTGGGGAAACCAGGGCTCACTATTTATACAACATTTGTTACACCTTTTACTGTAATGCCATAACAACTATGTTAATATTTAGAATAAACAACGTAACTTTTAACATTGGGGTGATTAAGCTGGTTCGTATTTCATCGCTGAGCAAAGTTGAAAAGATTATTTATGCTTTTACAATTTTGTCCTTGTTTTTTTTTGCTGGAGTTAGGTGGGCTGGAAAATCGGATTCATTGTTAGGTACAATCAGTTTATCTTTTTTGTCACTAAGCGGTATCGTTTTACTTTTAACATCCATCCACAAGAACAAAACAAAAAAATGAATGAATAAGGGAATGAACGTGGTTGATGGGAGATTTATTTGTTTCTGAAGTCTCCCATTTTATTAGTTGCTCTAGAAATAAAAACAAAAGAAACAGAGATTAGTGTAAGATTAGGCTGCCATATTAGGTGGCTTTTTCTTATGCAACTAATGGCGTTCTTAAGCTGCATATGAAAAGGGGGCATAATAGGTCTGAGTTTTCCGAAAAGTAAAAATTGCGAAAATTTTATAGAAAATCTTGTAATCAAATCTAAAATGCTTCATAATTATTCCATAAGAGGGAGGTGGACATTATGATGTTAAGTGACAGAGAGTTAATTCATTTAGCAGTGAATCATAAGTTAGTGGATCCTTTCATAGAAAAAAATTGTCAGGGAGCAACCATTAATATTACTCTTGATTCTCAGGTTAAAGTATATAACTCAGAAAAGCCTATCATCTTAGGAGCCAAAATACCCCCTGAAGATTATGACACAGTAGATATTTCGGAAGAAGAATTTTTCTTAATGCCGAACCAATCTGCGCTTATACAATCTATTGAGGTTTTTAATATACCTGATGATATGAGTGCTTTTATCTATGAAAGATATGGGGTAAAGCTTACAGGTTTAATGATAAGCCCTGCTAGCTATATGAACCCTGGATATGAAGGAAGATTAAGCTTTTTAGCAATTAATCATATGAATGTTCCTATAAGATTGGTTCCTGGAATAGAATTTAGTCAAGTTGCTTTGTTTAAACTTTCTTCAAAAGCAATAAAGCCGTATCCAAAACAAAGAAATGCTTCTTATCTTGGATCTAGAGACGTAAATACCTCAATGTTACATCTTGATACTGAAATTCAGGGATTTTTGTCATCCAGAGGGATTGATGATGTTTCCAATGAGACCGCAAAAGATTTAGGCGATTATTTAATGGGACATATCAAAGATGCTGCAAAGGATATCGCTGATATGCTTCGTAAGGAGTATAAAACAAATCAATGAGTACCGATATCAGAGAAATAGTTAAAAGACATGTTGAAGAAGAGTCGCTAAAAGGTTTTTTAGCAGAAAACTATGATTTAACAGATGCTACTGAAAAACAAAAAATACTAGATTTTGCGAAGGAAATGACCGACCGGAAGGTAAAGAATATTCTAGATACCTTTCTTGAAGATATAATGCGTGGTTCACCTGAAAGAAAAAGAAAAAGAATCTTTAAGTTATTCTCTGCCATTATTACTTTACTCTCCAGTGGTGGATTGGCACATGCAATTAATTTAGAGAATGTAGGGTATGCTACAATATGTGGGTCGATGCTGCTTATCGTCCAAATATTTGCTATATTCAACGAGTAATACCGGAGAGTAGGGGTTAAGATGGGTAAAAAATTTAGGCATTACAAAGGAACAATATATGTGGTACTTACTTCTGCTATTCACTCAGAAACGGCAGAAGAACTCATTATATATCAGAATGATAAAGGCGAGACATTTGCTCGGCCACGTGAAATGTTCTTTGAAGATGTTATATTGAAAGACGGTACAAGAGTAAAAAGATTTGAAGAAATAATCGAGTAATAAGAAGAGTCCATCACGGGCTCTTTTTATTTTGTAAACAGGAGAGTGAGTTATGTTCGGTAAATTAACAGATGTTTTTCAAAAAATGCTCATTAATAAAAGTCTTGTGTTGGGAGCCCTCACCGGTACGGTAGGGGCTTTTTTTGATGCTGTATTCGAGGCAAAAGGTTTTGAAAAAATGCACGCTTATATAGTAGCACTTTTAGCAATCATGGTCGCTCTCGATTACGTCGTTGGGGTCCGCGTTGCTAAGAAAAACGACAAATATAAGAGTAGTGTGGGCAACGACGCTGTAATCAGGGACGGTCTTATTTTTGCCATTGTGACTATGGCATGGATATTTGATCAGCTACTAGGCACAGGGGCTTTAATCTTTGCTGTCCTTGCATTCGCTTTTATCTATCACAACGCACAATCATTTGGAGCAAATCTTTATGTTTTAGGCTGGGATAAGTATTTTCCGATGTGGCTTTTCCGGATCCTTGAGTCCGAGATAAAAGCAAAAATTAAAAAATATACAGATAGAGGTGATAAGTAATGGAAATCATTCAAAAGCTCATTCCTGCCACTAATACAAAGACACGTCCCGGTAAAGCAATGGTCCCAAAATATATTACCATCCATGAGACTGATAATGATAACAAGGGCGCTGATGCCCTCGCACATGCTAAGTTACAAGAGCGAGGTAACGACCGCACAGCATCCTGGCATTTAACTGTTGATGATAAAGGGTGTTATCAGTCTGTGCCGTTCAATGAGGTTGCCTATGCAGCTGGTGACGGTGCAAATGGACCAGGTAATACCACATCCATTCATATTGAAATGTGCGTGAACTGCGATGGCAATTATCAAAAAACCGCGGAAAATACAGCTGGTGTTGTTAAGCAGTTAATGAGTCAGTTTAATATCCCATTAGAAAATGTCGTGCAACACAACAAATGGAGCGGCAAAAACTGTCCAAGCATTATGAGATCAGGTAAGGCGGGTATCACTTGGCCACAATTCCAGGGGATGTGTAAGGGCAACCAAACTGGCTGGGTAAAAGAAGCTAGCCAATGGTGCTATTACGCAGGCGGTGTCAAAAAGTCAGGATGGTTGCTGGATAACGGCAAATGGTTCTATCTCAATGCCTCAGGTGTCATGCAAACAGGCTGGGTGAAGGTAAATACTAAATGGTACTACCTCGATGGCAGCGGTGCTATGAAAACAGGATGGATAAAAATTGAGGGTAAGTGGTATTATTGCGACACATCAGGTGCTATGAAAACTGGGTGGCTGCTCGATGCCGGCAAGTGGTACTATCTTAAAGTTGATGGGTCCATGGCAACCGGCACCATTGAGGATAAAGGTAAGCTTTACCATCTAAATTCCGACGGATCCATGCTGGCTGATACCAGGATTAATGTCACTTTAAATGTGGATAAAAGTGGAGCATTAAAGCCGTAATTAAAAAGCCCATGTCTCTTAAGTGAGCGACATGGGCTTTTTCTAAATATCTAATTTTCCATAAACACTTTCGATTTTTGACTTTCCATCTTCTAAAGTATTTGAGTCAATAATACCGTTTTTATGCAGTTCAACGAGTGAATGGAATAATTGATGATGATAAGGCGACTTTTCGTCTGTGTCTGTATAATCATCTTTAAGTTCATCCACAATTTGATAATATTTCTGTTTAATTAGAGTATAAAAATTATTCTCTTTTAAACTAGCAAGCTCTATAATTGTAAATCCAATAATAATTTTTTCATAATGATGCCACAATGCTAGTTTTCTCCGTTTACCTTCCGAGTTCATCCACATTGAATTTCCCTTGCTGAAAGATTTGTACGATGAGAATATTCCTAGTCTGGAACCTTTATCCCTTAATAATTCATACAAGTCAGCTACTTCTCTTGAACCAATTGATTTGTTGTGATTTTTTGACTCGCCAATCATTCTTAGTCCCACATAATGGTTTATAAAGGCTGGGGTTACTCCGTCAATAAATTCCACAATATGATCAATTTGGTTATCAGTACTTCTAACATTTTCATAAACTCGAATATGCTTAAAACGATTGTAAATATAGGTCATTAGCTTCTCGAGTGTGTCACCCTTTTCTTTCTTACTTCCTGATTCAAAAGCTGTATTAACAGCTAAAATCATTTTATCGAATTTGGAGAAGTCTCTTTTTGGAATGGGTCTCCAGATTTTATTATCTGGTGAGTTATCAATATAAAGATTGTATCCAATCCCATTATCCATACAAATCACCAATATAATCAGAGGAATTCATTTTATAAAAGACTCTTATATCATTTTTTGATAACGCAGAAGTACAATGCTGACATTCTTCATTTTTTCTTAAAAAATCGATCATGTCATCTTCATCTTCAAATTCATACCCGTGGACTAAGTCTGGGTCCAAGTTATTGCATTTAACAACAAAGTTAACTTTTATCATTGATCTCTCTACCATAGAATTTAAAATGGTAACAATTTGGCGAATCGGTATTTTTGTATTTCTTGATAAATAATATGGAGAGACACTTTCGTTTTCCCGGAGAATTGTTAGAAGGTCACTCAGATTCTGTAATTGTATCGGAGAAATCTTCAAATTCTCCGTTTGGTTTATATTTAATAAGGTTAGATAAAACATCGTCAACTATCTCCTTTGGGGTCCCAGAGTTATTGACCCTCTTTAAAGAAATAAAATTATAAGCTTTGGAAATCTTATATGGATAATCTTTCCCATTTTCAGAATAAGTAATACCCAATGATGATACCATCGTGTTCTCCATCATCATTTTAACAATTATTCTCGAATCGGCATAGTTGAGAGGCTTACCATTAGAATTCGCCATAAAAGATACAATTCCTTTTCCAGCTTCATGAAAGAAAATAGAAAAAGGCTTTTCTTTTTGGACTTGCTTGTAAATTTCAATTAACTCTGATTCGTAGCTGTTGATTAAAGACCTTTCAAACCTTTTGATAAAACTATCTTTATTAAAACCGTTCTCTTTTGAAATTAATATTTTTACAAGCTCCGGCATCTGTGTTTTCTTAAAGTCTGATAATTTTTTCACTATTAGAGGGTTGTTGTGATCAAAATACTCATCAACAATTTCCGCCATTGCATTAAGAATCCAATCAGGATTGTTGTAATTAAAAGCTAATATTTTTTTCTTGAAAAAGTCCATAAATGTTAATGCGATACTATCCCAACCAGTTTTATCCTTGCTAATATTATTAACAGAATGGATATTGTGGGTAGGGTGCAAGGAGAGCCTAAAGTGATTTAATTTATAATCTACCACCAAATAACCTAGATAAACATCTTGTTCTAAGTAAGGATTGTTATCCTCATCCTTTAAAGAAAGGTATGCTGGGGCAGCAAGAGTTATGATGATTTGCTCTTTGATTTCATCCTCAAAAGTATGGATTATTTTAAGGCCTTTAACCTGATCAATACTGGTTTCCAAAATATCACCGGTCAACTTTTTTATTTTTCTGCTTAATGCGTCAATGGGATTTTTTTGGAGAACATTATCTAACTCAGGTTCAAAAATATAAACGGTGTTGTTACCGTTCATGTGTAAATGATTAAGCCAGGAAATAAAGTAATCAAAGTTAATTTCATGCATCATTAATGCGTGAATAACTTTGTCTCTCTTTTCTTTTAAAGAGCCTCCAAGCTTTACATTGAACTTTTCTTTTAAAATATTGAAGTGATTACCTCCAACTTTGTCTAGAAAGAAAAATAGATTCTTGAGCTGTTGTTCGCTTAAATCCATATAGCCGGTCATTCAAAATCCCCCCAGTATGCTTTCTAATATAAAATAAAGCTAAAAGGGCTCAGTCTAGACATTTCTATGTATTCTATGATAGATTAATAGTGAATTTTATTTAAAAAGGCGACTGAGCCTAACACGTTCTTATGTGGGACGTGTATTTTTTTGTATTTTTCTGATAGATTTTGTCAAAGTTTATCATACCACCATATTTGTCAATTTCCAATACTTTTACAAAGCACTAGTGAATAAGTACAAAAACCCCTCAATCACGAGGGGCAATACTTATTTCTTTTCTCTATATAGAGCAAATCCTTCTCCCTCGTGAACCAGTTCCTGCTCCTTTTCTTCTCTGTTTAACGCTAGTTTTAGTCTAACAGTCGCCATTTCCTTCGCTTGTTCAGGTGTGCTGCCGTAGCAATTCGTTACAGTCCATTGTCCGTCAGATGCAGCAGCCATATATGTATCTCCATAATCAAAAACTACATATTTAATTTTTCCTCTACGATAATAATAAAGCCAGTACCAAAATTCGCGTATCCACCACGGTAATAAAAGCCACATTTTTATCATCTCCTTTATTTCCTAAATTCGACAATTAATATTAAAAGCCTATTCGACTTTATGACTTATTTGTTACAAATACCCATCTATTTACAGGAACATTTGTTTGGTTTATAATAGGAACAAGGGTTCGATAAAGGGGGTCTTGTCGATGAATGTTTTGCTAAATAGAGCACTGGAAACCGGAGAAGTGCTTGAAATGATTTACATGTCCGAAAAGGGGGAGTTATCTCAGCGAAGGATAAAGGTTCTTGATATATCTGATGGATCCATTCGTGCTTTATGCATGTTAAGACACAAGCGACGGACTTTTAAGTTTTCAAACATTTTATCGATTGGACCTGTCCGCAAAAATTATTATAAGGGGGCATAGCTAATGTATTATGGAGAACTAGGAATTTCTGTGAAAGAAAGAACCAAGCAACGGGAAGAAGAAATTTTGAGCATCATAAAACAATATTGGAAAAAGTATAATTATTCTCCAACGGTTAGAGAAATAGCGAAGAAGGCGAGTATCACTTCAACCAGCACCGTGCTTAAATATTTAAATAAGCTGCAGGAAAAAGGCGTGATTGAGTGGCAGAATAAGAAACCACGAGAAATTAAAATAATTGAAGAACAAAGGAATGTTTCTGCAAGTTGACAATGCTTTAACATTTCCAAGCGCTTGGAATTTTAGTTAACATTCCAATATGGAAGAGGTATCAATTATGTGTAAAATAACCAAAAAACAATTGGATATACTCGCTGTCATTAAGTCATTTATTGCTCAACATGGTTACCCGCCTTCTTATCGTGAGATAGCTAGTTTGGTAAATCTGGTTTCGGCCTCCACAATTAAGGGGCACCTGGAATCATTACGGAAAAAAGGATTAGTTGATTGGGAAATCGGACGGCCAAGAACACTACACCTAATCGATCAAAAGGAAAGCTCCGCTACTTAATGCGGAGCCTTTATTATTTACATCCATAAATCATCTGGAGCATTATGACCAAGTTGCTTCAATGCTTTTTTTATCTTGTTAATTGTTTCATACTTTGGCAGATATTCATTGTCATTACAAATCCTCGATATTGTCATATCCCCAACCCCAGCCTTCTTAGCAAGTTCGCCTTGTGTAATGTCTATTTTGTCTAACCATTTACCAAACTTACTACGTTTTTTACCTAATCCAAACATCATACTCACCTCATCATTTTTTATCCACATTTTGTCCACATTTACCAAAAGTTAAACGCGTGAAAAAAATGGTAATAGTGGACAAACCGTCTAGAATAATCATTTATCAATACCCGAAAGTGTTCGCGATACTATTCGTTCACCCTATGCGTTTGAAAATTCGCCAGGTGAATCAGAAAACGAATAATCGAATTTGCAAAATACCCCACAATGACAAGGGAATTCATGCTAAGTGTTCGATGCGTTTTCCCTGCAACTATTTATCAAATAAATAAAAAGGAGGAGTGGCGTGTGTTGTTTGAAATATCAACATCATTAGTAATGGGTGGGCTTGTTGGATATTCTTATTTGAAAAAGTCGGGTCTCTCGGATGCGGATAAAATTCAAAGGATCTGCCTAAATTGCGGATTGACCGTGAAAGAGGAAGATGATCTTAAAACAATTCAGTTATTTAGGAAGCAAAGACATGAGTGGGGAACGGAGTATGTGTACAGAATTCCATTGGGACTTTCATTTAATGATTTCGAAAAAAAGATTAATCATTTAAGGGACGGTCTCAATAATAAAAGGTCAGCTTTTGAAATCAAGGACTTGAAACAAATAAATTTCCATGAAAATGTGATTAGACAAATCAAAGCCATTATTAGGAATCGGAAGCATCTTCAAAAGGACATTGAACTTTCGTATGACGGCATGCTTCACATAAGAGTGTTAAGTAATCCATTACCAGTTAATCTTCCTTTTCAGAATGAAATGTTGGGAAAATGTATCGATTGGGAAGTACCACTTGGCCAAACGAGATATGGATTTATCCATCACGACATGGAACGTGGCCATATAACTTTAGCCGGTGCAACTAGGAAAGGTAAGACAGTATTTCTAAAACTTTTGATTACTACCCTTACACATCAGAACCCTGAAAATACAAAACTTACACTCATCGATCTAAAAGGCGGTTTGGCATTTTCGCGGTTTAAGGATGCAAAACAAGTTGAGACAGTTGCTACCGACTTGGATAGTGCCCTAGTAGCGTTGACTCAAGTGAAAAAAGAAATGGATGAAATGAAAGGATGGTTTGATAAAAATGGATGCGAAGACATTAAAGAAGCTGGGATTGATACTCGACATTTCATTGTTGTTGATGAAGCAGCGCAAATCAGCCCAAATATCATCACGGGGAAAGAAGAAAAAGAAAAAGCCCGTAAGTGCGAAGAAGCGCTCTCGGAAATAGCGCGAATTGGAGCTGGATTAGGGTATAGATTAATTTATTGCAGCCAATACCCTACGGCTGATGTGATGAACAAGCAAATAAAGCAAAATTGCGATACTGTTATTACTTATAAATTACGTGATGCCATAGCGTCCCGGGTCGTTTTGGACGAATCTGGGGCAGAATCATTACCTGTTCCGGGGCGCGCTATTTACAAAACACCAGATGGCGTGCAAATTGTCCAGACTCCGTTTATCGATAATGAGACGATTGAAAAGATTATTAAGCCTAACATAATAATAAAGGCAAATAAGGAGGAAACATCCTTTGAGAAGCGAGAAGGAGAAAAGGGAGGAAGCCATTCTTTTAAGCTTGAGGAAATGTGATTATCTTTCTAGGGAGCAACTTCAAAAAATTCATAACTTAGGTCAAACAAGAAACGCTCAACGGATTCTCAGTAATATGAATCAATATTTATCTTTCTTAATAGAAGCAAAGAAAAAGGTTTATTACCTAAATTCGGCCGGCCGGGAACTAATCCAGGCAAAAAAGGTTCGTAAAAAAACAGCAATGATAAATCACTATCTAATGCGAAACGATCTTTTCATATTACTAGGCCGTCCATCTACTTGGAAAAATGAAGTGAAAATAACTATACCTCAATCTAACGTAAATATTATTTCTGACGCAGCCTTTATCTCCAATAAAATCCACCACTTTATTGAAATTGATCATAAACAATCTATGGTCAAAAATGTCGCAAAAATTAAAAGGTATTTGCAGTTATCCACATATAATCCACATTTTACATTAGTGTGGGTTACTACCACCCCATATAGAAAAAAGAGAATTGAATCGATGTGTCATGGCTTAAGGGTAAAGGTTTATTTGTGGGATGAAATCCAATAGGAGGGAATAGCATGAACCTCGATAAATTTAAAATTGATAAGTGTGTAGAACTAATCAACTTCAACAGTGCTGACAATATCCTTGTATCCATTGGAAAGGTTATTCCGCATGGTCTGGACCATATGAGTAGACTATTTGGCTTTACTTCTTGCAATCACACGTCAGATATTTTTCACCATATTGTTAAACACCTTGAACCAATGGTTTATTTTATCATCTCATTATTTTAAGGAGTGGGGAAAATGGCAAAAACAAAAGTAATCAACTTCCATGAATTTATATCTGGTGAATTTAAGGTGAAGGAAAAAGAAAGGCGTAAAAAAAGAACTAAAAAAGCAACCCAATTAGTAGCAGCTGCCATTCTTCCTATCGCTACCTGCGGCGCTGTTGGTACATTAGGATTCACGATGAAGGCATTTGCGGCCACTAATGCGGTTCCAGTGATGGCGCCTGTTGTGGTGGAAGCTGGAGCAAAAGCTTGGATGGGAGAGCAAACACTTTCTACCTTGGCACATGTGCTTGATCCAGTCGTTGATATTCTTGTTACTTTAAGTTTCCCTATTGCAAGTGTGGTGGTTGTTGGGGCTTGCTTCTTGTTTATGTTCGGTAATGCAGAGCGTGCGTGGACGATGATCCAAAACGCCGGATTGGGATATATTCTTATTCAAGTTTCACCATTAATTATGGACGTATTAAAACAGGTTGGAAGTGCTGTTTAAGGAGAGTTTTTTTGATAGGCAAAAATCACAAAAAATCACACAAAAATCACGAAAGTTCCGAAAAGGTCCGAAAGCAAACGGGATTTACATTAAAATACGAATCACAAATGGTTAATAAATTCACGTTTTGAATCAGTGCGAAAAATGGCGAAATTACCTCAAAAGATGGGCGGCATGATGTAATCATCCCCCGAACCCCTTGATATATAAGGGTTTTATGTAAGAGGGGAGCGGAATGGTAACATCTTGCTAACATTTCGCTCCTAAAATTAGAGGTTTCTCATGAGTTGTGCAAACTTGTGGGAAGCCTCTTTTTTCATTTCTTTTGTTACGTGCAGATAGACGTTTTTTGTTGTCTAGTCATCACAGTGGCCTAAGCGGTCCATAATCTCTTCCAATCCCACCTTTGCTTCTGCTAACAACGATGTATGTGTGTGGCGCAAAGAGTGAGGCGTTAGCTCTGCACTTAAGCCGGCCAGCTTCAGCAGCCGCGCCATTCTGTTTTCCACAGTCTTGATGAAAATAGGGTAGCCAGATTAATCCTGATTTTGCGGAAGATCGTGATGCATATACCGCAGAAGGAGTTTTTTGGGTACCTGAAACTGCTTGTTGGGGATATATTGCTGAAAGAGCAAAGCAACCTGAAATTGGTCAAATTGTTGATAGTGCATTAGATGCTAGTTTCAATTGGTTACGCCAATGGTGCTTGTCATGATATATGCGGGCGAAACTGCATATGCTTTAATAGGCAAATGACAAGATGGAGAAATTCAGGTATATCAAAAGTATTCCCTGAATGTTGTTCGACGAACTTTAAGGATTGGACAAACATCCCGCCGCTTCCACAGCAAGGATTGTATACATAACCTTTATATGGCTGAATCATTTCAGCCGTGAGAGTTACGACGCTTTTTGGTGTATAAAAATCACCGCCACCTTTTCCTTCGTTTTCCGCAAACTTCCCAAGAAAGTATTCATATACTCGTCCTAATATATCTTTTTCTTTAGCTATACTGCCACCAACATCGATATTTGAAAAAATGTCGATAATCTCTCCTAAAATACGCTTGTCATGTATGATTCTCTTTTTCGTCCACCGAACCGTTACTTTATCATCCGTTTAAGGGTTTAATGACAACGCCAAAAGATAAGCTTTAGTCTTTCAACGATGGGCTCATTATCATTTATGGGTTCCCTGGCTCGGATGAAAATATAAAAAACCTGTATTTAATAAAATTCTATACAGGTTGTTCAAATTTCCTATTTGATTGTCAATAGCCCCAAAGAATTCCACACAGGCTGTTTGTTAACAGCCCCTATATAACTCCCCGTTTATAATGAGCCTCGATTTTGATGGTATCAACTAAGTTTCTCAATCGATAATGATGCTGCATTAACTGGAATAGTTACCCCTGCATCTATTACAAACGGTAATAGGATATCAGTAGTTTGCCCTATATTTTTAAGATGTATCTTGGTGTTACGGTGAATATGGATTATAGCCTGTCCAGTAAGCATAAGAATAGCATTATCCACTTGCCTTGTGATGCCATAGTCAGTGAGACTAACAGGAGAATGATTCAAGAATATACCATATACCGATGTTGACTTAGGGCCGCCAATGAGCAAAATATATTCTATCTTATAGTCCCCTGATTCTAAAACAGTTAATGTACCGCTGGATTGGGAGAACTTTATATTTTCCAAAGCCCCATGTTGATTAAATCTTACATTTTCCATTGGATTGACCGGAATAGTCCCTGAATCTGAACCTGTGAGTGTCACATAGCCATAGGCTGGTGAGGATTTCTTCCTATTTTTATCTGACATAATTATCACCACCTTTTAGACTTTTCATATATCATATTAGGAAAAGAATGAAATGCTTGTACAACAAGCATCCTAATGGCCTCTTTTATTCAAAATGTGTGGTGTAAAACCTTATTGTATCAATGTTTATAAGCCTTTACACCTTAAATAGTGCCTGATAAAGTGACTAATATTAATTAATATGATTTTTTGAGAGGTCTTCACTAAGTTGCCGAACTTATTAGAGGCCTCTTTCTTTATATTTTTTGTCATGTCACCTGAACCGATAAGAGACCAATTAACCTCTGAGTACGGTGAAAAATTTACAAAAGAAGAAGCCGATTACGCTATTGCGCATTTAGATAAATAAAAACGCAAAACACGCCCTCACCTTTTCTTTGGTTGAGGGCTTTAAAATTAGTATTTATGCCATGATCAATAGTTTTTGATAAATGGAGAGATTTAGACATAGAACATCAAGTACCAACAAATGAATATTAATGGGAAACTGATGAAAGAGATAAATCATTAGAAATGTATATTTCCATTTATTTGCCAAATTCATTGTTTATTAAAGCAGGCGCTGCAGTTTGTGCGTACCGTGAAGTCGTAAGCCATGCCCTGTGTTTCTCAATTTACATTTTCCACCATGATGAGACAGGAACAGATAGCTCTCCAGTTAATCGAACAGTTTCACCAATTTTGGGGGCAATAAGATTCAGCTCTGCTTTTTTTGCCTCTACTAATGCGCGTTCTATAGGTTCTGTCCAACCGTGATAAGCAAGCGTAAAAGCACCCCAATGAATTAACATCATATTCTTCCCATTTACATCTAAATCAGCCTGTACAGCTTGTTCGGGTGTCATATGAACCCAAGACCACCGTCGGTCGTATTGACCGCCTTCAATTAAAGAGATATCAAAAGGTCCGTATTTTTTCCCGATTTCCTTGAAATGTGTATCATAACCACCATCCCCACTGGTATAGAAACGGGTGCCTCTACCAAGAATGACCCAACCACCCCATAATGTCGTATCTCGATTAAAGAGTCCTCTTCCAGAGAAGTGTTTGGAAGGAGTGAATGCAACCGTTAAACCTTGGAACTCCGTTTCATCCCACCAATTAAATTCTGTTATCTTTTCTTTTGCAACTCCCCATCGGATCAAGTGAGCACTTACACCGTAAGGAACGAAGAAATGACTGACCTTATCCTTCAGCTTTCGAATGGATGGATAATCTAGGTGATCGTAATGATCATGGGTAATAAAGACGGCATCAATAGGCGGCATTCTATCAATAATATGCAGCATATCTTCACTGTAGCGTTTGCTTCCAGCAAAAGAAACGGGTGATGCTACTGGACCTAACATGGGGTCTACAAGTAGCTTTTTGTTATCGATACTGAGTAAAAAAGCTGAATGCCCAAACCAAGTTAAATTATCTTCTTCACTTTTAATTTTGTTCCAATCAATCTCTGAAACAGAAACTTGTCCGGCAGGATTGCGATCTTTACTACCTGAAATAGACTCCTTCATCAGAGAGAAGTAATCCGATAAACTCATATTCAATTTTGTTGGAACCTGATTGACAAATTTGCCTTTGACATAATTATCAAGCTTCTTATACACTTCATTTTGTGATTTACTAGGGTTCCCGCCGAATGCTGGATATAAGTTAATAAACAATGAAATGAGAACACATAATATAACGAAAAAGATGAATACATAAATCATTATTTTTTCAAAATTCCTTTCCTAACGGATATATAAATTTGCTGTTCTTAGAAAAAAATACATTGGTGCAATATGACACATATGTGTATAAATTAAAATAAAAACAGGATATTTTCAATAATCAAAAGTCTAAGATTTGTGCCTTAATGCACAAATTGATTAAACTTGTGCAATTATTTTTCTTGCAGCAACTATTTATGTTAGAACATCATTCTCTCCAATAGTCGGCATTGGATGTCTGCTAGTTTTTAGTGGCGACTTTCCACGATTTTCCGTAATTATCGTTTTCCTAAGGTTTCCCCCTCATTCTCATTCCTCTTATCATTTATTAGTTCTTCAATATTGTTAATCAGTATTTTTAGATTCATAAGCTTGCTTGATGGATCAAGATAATATAAATTCATTGTTGCTTCCTTACGTACATAAACTATCTCTGCATCTTTTAATATTTTCAAATGAAGCTATTTGTAAGAATATCGTCGTTTAAAGATTCCTGTCCAACAAAATCCCTACTTGTTCCGCTATCACTTGGGGTGGTTCTGGTATTTCATTCGTGAAATACGTTTCCATCATTCCAACAATAGCTGTTCCAAAAAATTTAAGAATCACATCTTTACTTAATCCTTTATTTTTTCCTTGAGTTATATCAACCTCTTCCTTTAACCCTTCGATAACAAACTCAAGGAAGCGACTGTGAAAAGAAGGCGCACCACTGCTTGCTAACATAGTAGAAAAGAATGAATAATTACTTTGCAGGTATTCGAATACAGTGAGATTCGCATCTTTAAAAGTCAAATTAGATGCAGATTCGCAGAGTCTTTTCAGTTCGTTGATATGTTCTTCGGTGATTTTATCCAGAAGATCATATTTATCCATGTAGTGGTCATAGAAAGTCCTTCGTCCAACATTTGCCTTATCGGAAATTTCCTGTATCGTAATTTTATCAAAATTTTTTTTTGACATTAGTTCAATAAATGCGTTTTTTATTGCTTCTTGAGATTTAAGTATTCTTCTATCCACCGTTGACTTTATGGTAATCACCATACTTTCTTAAAAAATTTTGTCCAATTTTAATCCGCTTGTACGATAAGGTACAAATCGTATTCATTTGATTATTGAAGAGATCCTGTTTTCATTTCACATTATACACAACCGTGCGATATCGCATCAATGTAAGTATATGAAGATGTTGCTCTTAAATAAAATTGAAGAATGAATCTAGGAGGAAATAAATATGACTGACATTAAGAAAGTTTAGTTTATACAGGCGCGGGACGTGGAATGGGTTTGGAGTTCGCAAAAACTGCCCTTGCCGAATGTAACCAAGTTGTCGCCATTGGTCGTAATACCGATAAGGTAGCCGAGGCTCTCGGTGATACTGATAATCTACTAGTAAACAGGTAGCTGTCAAGTGCAATGAAATAGTAGGAATAGATGGAATAGAAAAACAAACGGTTAAAGATTTAGGAGAGCCAGATTGGAGTAAGTTCACAGGAAAGCCAACTAACAATAACAGTGGTGGTATGATTCCAGAAGATAAATGGAAGCCAGGAAGTTAGTCTGGGATTGATGATAACTTCTTAAATATTCCAGGAGTAGAATACGCTACGAGTGAGTTCAAGTTTCCTGTAGGTTGTGACTATTTTAGAATTAAAGGAATTACTATTGGGAAAGATACTATTACGGTTAGTAGTTATACTAAAAATAAAGTATATCCAGCATTTAAATTGGTAGACGGAGATGGAACAGTTAGAATAAGACCTGCTGAAGGTAGACCTAGTCAAAATGATAACTCGTACACATATAAAATCACAAGACACGTGGAGTGTGTGTCGAGACTGGTAAAGAAAAAGTGAAACGGCAAGAATCAGGACTGTCATCTTCCGGGTATTGTGCAGCAATTCACAAGAAACATGTAGTCAAAATGAAGAAAGCCTGCTATAATTGCAACCTAACCACTCGAGGGGTTACTAACTCAAGTTTCGCAGCAGAAATCAGGCATTAAAGCCTTGATATAAATAGGCTGCAAGCTAAACGAAAACATCACTTGCTTAAAAACGGTTTAAACCGGATTTTTCAGTGCATACTTGAGTTATAAATATTAAAAAATTCATCTAAGGGGAATACTATCATGAGCGGCTATAACGCAGTATCAGCAAAAAATACGGAAAATGCTCCAAACGGTAACGGTTTATATTCACAAACTGTAGCTTTCTCTCATTACAATAATCTTTCAGCTCAATTACCTATCGAACCCAAAACTGGTAAATTGGTAGCTGGTGGTATAAAAGAGCAGGCAGAACAGTGCTTTAAAAATATCAAGGCAATTGTAGAAAGCATCGATCATGTTATGAGCGATGTCGTTAGAATTACTGTATTCGTTAAGGATATCAAAGATGTTGACGCTGTAGACGAAGTTTATAAAACATTCTTCCCAACCTATGTTCCTGCACGTACAACAGTTGCAGTTGCAGCTTTACCTATGGATGCTATGGTACAAATTGAAGCACTTCTTTCACACGGTGAAGGTACAATTCCAAACGCACCACAAGCAGGCGACCTTGTAAAGCTTACAAATAACACGGCGAATGCACCTACATGTACTCTATCTACACAAACTGTAGCTTTCTCTCATTACAATTATCTTTCAGCTCAATTGCCGATCGATCCAAAAACTGGCAGATTTGTAGCAGGCGGTGTAAAAGAGCAGGCTGGACAGTGCTTAAAAAATATCAAGGCAATTTTAGAAAGTATCGACGTTCCATTTGACGATATTGTTAAAATGACGATCTTCCTTAAAGACCTTTCGGATGTTGAAGCGGTAAACGAAGTGTATTCAACATTTTTCCCAGACTCCGCTATCGCTAGGGCCGTAGCATTTGTCCCTGCACGGACAGTAGTTGCAGCTTCAGCTTTACCTATGGATGCTTTGGTACAAATGGAAGCAGTTGTGTCTCACGGAGACGGTACGCCTCCACAAGCTGTTGAAGACAGACATGGAATCGTTATTTGGGCAAACAACACTGATAACGCACCAAAGAGTTCTCTATCTACACAAACTGTAGCGTTCTCTCATTACAATCACCTTTCAGCTCAATTACCTTTGGATGCAAAAACTGGTGAATTGGTAGCTGGTGGTGTAAAAGAGCAAGCTGAACAGTGCTTGAAAAATGTTAAGTCAATTGTAGAAAGCATCGACCACGTTATGGACGATGTCGTTAAAGTAAATATCTTCCTTACAAATATCGCGGATATGGATGCAGTAGACGAAGTTTACAAAACATTCTTCCCAGGCGGCGTTCCTGCCCGAAGAACAGTTGGCGTATCAGCATTACCTGAAGGTGCTTCAATTCAAATCGATGTAGTTGTATCAAATGCTGAAGGAACACCTCCAAAAGCATAACAAGCATTAGTTTGTAAATACAGGAACGATCAAAGTTACTTGTTAATGCCGATAGTGAATGCCAAATCGCATATCCTCGTCATTAAAAGAGGCTGTCTCAAATGAAAATTGAGGCAGCTTCCTTCTTTTAACAGCATAGATGAAACAGCATCGAGATTTTAGCCTAATATGGCAGAAATCTTGATGCTTTAGATTTTTATCAAGAGAGAAACAAAGTGTGAAGGTTGAGTTTATGCCTTCTTTGTTTTGGCTATAAACTGAACAAACTTAACAAAAGTATCAAGGCATGTAGAGAATGTGACCAACGGTGACACACTAAATGTTGCAAATGCTAACATTTCTCTCCCGAATTAGAGGCTTCTCATTAATTGTGCAAATTTATGGGAAGCCTCTTTTTTCATTTCTTTCGTTACGTGAAGATAGACATTCTTAGTTGTGTCATCGTGGCAGTACCAAGCCGTTCCATAATCTCCTCTAAGCCAGAATAGTTCAGCATAAAATCCAGAGATGCACAAGAAATATTCTTAATTCGAGATATTTTTATTGCATTTTCTTCACTTGAGGTGTAAAGTGATAGTTACGAAAGGAAGTGAGTCATATTGAAAAAAAATACACTTGGTTCACTAATCTGGTTGCGTATTGCTCGTTTTACACATCAAAGTAATTTATTATCGAATGAATTCTTAAAACAGTATGGTATCACAGCTGCACAGTTTGATGTATTAAATCAAATTTCTACTTACCAGCCTATCATGCAAAGTCAACTTGCTATTAAAGTAACTGTGTCGGAGGGCGGAATTTCACGTATGCTCACTCGACTTGAGCAAGACGGATATATACAGCGTAAGCAGGACTGGAAAACTAAATGGATTGCCCTTACTTCAAAAGGGGAAGATAAAATGCATGAGGTTTTTGAACACCAACTTACCTTCCAAACCTCCGTTCTTAATGACTGCTTAACAGAGGATGAGCAAAAAACACTATACAAGCTGATGACTAAGCTACAAAAAAATACTGAAAATAAATTAGAGAATTAAGACCCCATTTACTTGTGGTAAATACTAGGATGTTAATTTTTTATTTTTCACTTGACTAGTTAATTGATAATGGAGGAATGATCTATGTATAAAATTCCAGGACATCATCACATTTCAATGATTACAAAAAACGCAAGTCAAAATAATCATTTTTACCGACATGTGCTTGGTTTACGTCGTGTGAAAGTAACGGTGAACCAAGATGATCCATCGATGTATCACATATTTTACGGAGATAAAACAGGCAGCCCAGGTACTGAACTATCATTTTTTGAAATTCCACTAGTAGGAAAAACTTATCGCGGTACAAATGCCATCACAAAAATTGGCTTACTCGTACCATCAGAAGCAAGTTTATTCTATTGGAAAGCACGTTTTGAGGAATACGGTGTAACCAAAAGTGACATTACCACTTATGCCAATTATCCAGCTTTTCACTTTGAAGATCCTGAAGGTTTACGTATGGTACTTCTTGTCTCAAACGGTGCGAAAGTAGGGCACTGGCAAACTTGGGAAAAATCAGAGGTCCCTGCCGAGCATCAAATTCAAGGGATGGGTTCTGTAGAAATAACAGTACGAAGACTTGATAAACTAGCAAGCACACTTACAGACATGTTTGGCTATACAGAGATAAGCCGTACAGATGACGAAGCGATTTTTCAATCAATCAAAGGAGAGGTTTTTGGAGAAATCGTCGTGAAATATTTAGACGGTCCATCTGAAAAACCAGGCCGTGGAAGTATTCATCATTTGGCAATTCGTGTAAAAAACGAAGAAGAGCTTATCTTTTGGGAAGAGCAGGTACGAGCACGTGGCTTCCATTCATCTGGCATAGTGGATCGCTTCTACTTTAAGAGCCTATATTTCCGTGAATCAAACGGGATTCTATTTGAAATCGCAACTGATGGACCAGGTTTCACTGTCGATGGAGATGATATCGAAACACTGGGTGAAAAATTAGTTTTACCTCCATTTTTAGAAGACCGTAGAGTTGAAATTGAAAAAAATCTAAAACCCATTGAAGATTATTAATCACTCCAATCAAAATAAGCTAATAAAATTCGAATTTCCAAGGAGGAAAATAAAATGAACCAACTAAAAGGAATGCACCATGTAACAGCTATTACAAGTAGTGCAGAAAAGAACTATGAATTTTTCACATATGTATTAGGTATGCGTTTAGTTAAAAAAACGGTCAATCAAGATGATATTCAAACCTATCATTTATTCTTTGCTGATGATAAAGGGAGTGCAGGCACAGACATGACGTTCTTTGACTTCCCAGGCATTCCGAAAGGTGTACATGGTACAAACGAGATTTCAAAGACCTCTTTCCGTGTACCAAGTGATGCAGCATTAGTGTATTGGGTAAACCATTTTGATCGTTTAGAAGTCAAGCATACTGGAATTAAAGAGCAATTTGGCAAGAAAACTCTCTCTTTCGTTGATTTTGATGATCAACAATATCAATTAATTTCAGATGAATTCAATAAAGGCGTGGAATCTGGTACACCTTGGCAAAAGGGTCCTATACCACTGGAATATGCAATTACTGGTTTAGGTCCTGTTTTTGTTCGAATTGCGAACTTTGATTACTTTAAAGAAATGATGGAAAAAGTCCTATTATTTAAAGAGACAGATAAAGAAGGGTCATTCCATTTATTTGAAGTGGGTGAAGGCGGCAATGGTGCTTCAGTCATTGTCGAATATAATGCGATTCTTCCTGAAGCAAGGCAAGGCTTTGGTACGGTACACCATGCGGCATTCCGAGTAGAGGATCGCTCAGTATTAGATGAATGGACCCGCCGAATGAGTAGCTTTGGATTCCAAACATCCGGTTATGTAAATCGTCACTTTTTTGAGTCTTTATACGCAAGAGTAGCACCACAAATTTTATTTGAGTTTGCTACGGATGGTCCTGGCTTTATGGGGGATGAACCTTACGAAACCCTTGGGGAAAAATTATCTTTACCTCCATTCTTAGAGCCTAAACGCGCACAAATAGAAAAATTAGTTCGCCCTATTGATACAGTGAGAAGCACTAAGGAATTCATCAAAGAATAATAGGTTACTTCAGATTTAAAGATTAAAATAAATCCACAACAGCGTGGTTTTTAAAGGAGAGAAATAGAAGTGAATAGCAAAATCATGAAAATACAAAAATTAGGATTTCCATGGGAGACAGAAGATCCGTTTCTTATGACAGTACATCATAAAGATGCGTATCCTTCAGGAAATGACAAGCAGGGTCCTAACGTTTCATTGGCAGGCAGAAATCTTGGCGAGGATTTTACGTTGCGTGATGGATTTAGAATGTATCATGGCAAAACGGTTCCGGGATTTCCTGTACATCCCCACAGAGGTTTTGAAACGGTAACTGTTGTTCTTGAAGGTCTTATTGATCATTTTGATTCATATGGGTCCAGAGGACGATTTGGGAATGGGGATGTTCAATGGATGACAGCAGGAAAGGGATGCCAGCATACTGAAATGTTTCCTCTCGTCCATCAGGACAAAGGCAATCCACTTGAATTCTTTCAGATATGGCTGAATCTACCTGCCAAAGATAAATTCGCTGAACCTGAATATAAAATGTTATGGGCTGAGGATATACCGGAAGTAGAATCTGCTGCTTCTAATGGAAAGAAGACGACCGTAAGACTGGTTGCCGGAAATGTGATGGGCCAGTCTAGTTTAGAACCAAACTCTGCTTCTTGGGCAAATGATAAAAATCATCATGTGGGGATCTACGTTATTCATATGGACCCGGAAGCAGTCTTCACCCTGCCGTCAGTTTCAGCAACAATGACGAGAAATCTATACTATTATCAGGGAGATAAACTAAAGATAGATGAAACAGCGATTGAAACGTATCACCGTGTTAAGTTTGCTGGTGATCAAGAAATCACGATTACAAATGGATCATCTGAGAGTTATATGCTGCTCCTAGAGGGTGAGCCGATACAAGAACCGGTTGTATCCTATGGACCGTTTGTAATGAATACGGAGCAGGAAATTCACGATGCATTCAGGGATTATCAAAATACCCAATTTGGAGGCTGGCCGTGGGACCGTCCAGATCCTGTAAATAAGCGTGAGTCGGGAAGATTCGCACGCCATGCGGATGGAAGAGTTGAAAAAAGGTAACCATTATTCATTAAATGTAAGGTTAGTATTAGGATCTTACACAATTGGTGCTTTAATGGAGCAATAAAAAAGCCTAACTTCACCATTAAGGAACGAAGTTAGGCTTTTGGCTATACTCTTTCTGTTTTTTAAGTCTGTTTTTTTCGTGGTTTCGGCTTTATGTACAATCCAAATTCTTTAAATGAAGCTGTTACATAGGCCCCTTCAATAAAGAAGCATCATAGATTTTTACGTCTTTATCTGTGTACTCCATTGCCATTTCTAAATTCATATTGGCAATACCTAAATCATAAAATGCAAGTATTGTTTCTTCTTCAAATTTACTATTAGTATTTACTTAAATCATTACGGATCTAGAGGCGGATTTGTCAACATTATGGAATTGATAAGGTATACTTGAATTGTAAGGTAATTCTTAGACGTATCTATAAAAATGAAAGTCTAAGATTCAAATAAAAAGAAAGGTGGAAGTAAAATGAATACGTTAGTAGCTCAAGAAAGAAAAGACCTTAAAAAAGGTTCTTTGAGGAAATTGAAAAATAATGGAGAGATTCCTGCGGTTGTTTATGGTAGGGAGATTAATACAAAATCTATTTCTATTAAAAACGCAGATTTGCTAAAAGTGATAAAAGCTGTTGGTAGAAATGGCATAATAACTCTGAATCTTGATGGAAAATCAGAAAATGTTATTTTAAGAGATTACCAAAATATAGCTTTAACAAAAGAAGTACTTCATGTAGACTTCCTTCAAGTTAATCAGCACACTGAAATCGACACTAAAGTGAGTGTAATTCTAAAGGGAACATCGAATGGCGAGAAAGCCGGAGGAATAGTGAAACAATTGCTTCACGAATTGAATATAACTGCTAAAGCAAATGATATCCCTGATAATATTGAAATTGATATCACTGATTTTGAAATCGGCCGGACTGTACGAGTAGCAGATCTTAAAAAGGATTATAGTAACTTTACGATCAATAATGAGAATGAAGAAACTATAATAATGATAGACTATGTGAAAACCACAGAGGAAGAAGAGGATATAAGTGCAGTTGAAGTTTAAAGAGTTCGTCTTAATACTTTCTGCAACAAATATCCCTCTATGCTAATGCTCTGCCAAGCTTAGCAAATTTCAAATTACCGTTTAGAATTATAAATAAACCGAAAAACTATGTCAATACGTTTAAAACATTTAATACCAATCTTTTCAGGCTTCTCAAAGTTCACTGAACTTTTGAGAAGCCTCTTTTTCATTCTTTTAGTTAGTCTGGAATTATTTCATCAGTCATCTTCATTATTATTTCTTTATGTTGAGGATATTTTAACAAAAGATCGCTTTGTGTGAAAAATGTTCTAAGTAGTTCACTTTTGGGACCTTTTTTACTAGCTTTTAATATGCATAAAAAAGCCTAACTTCTCCATTAATGAAGACGAAGTTAGGCTTTTGGCTATATTCTTTCTGTTTTTAAGTCTGTTTTTTTCGTGGTTTCGGCTTTATGTACAATCCAAGTTCTTTTCTCTAAGGTAAATGTAAAAATAATAATCATATATTCCTACATTTACTATGCCTTATTGTTCCTTAAATAATGCTAAGTAAAAGGTCACGATTATCACCTAGTAGTTTTATATAAACAGAATACAATGGACAAAATAACTGATTAATGATCCAAAACCTAAATGAATCCGATATTCAATTTGAAGAAGGTAAGAACACTTAGTGAGGAAACATCAGCTAAACGAGTAGAAGATAAGTATGGAAAAGAGAACTTAGGGCATTGGACAATAACTTTGTCGTTTTTGCAATGAATTCAAGAATGGTACTTTAATCAAATTGGGCAAATTAATGATATAAAATAAAACTGCATATCCCCCTAATAAAAAAGTATTTCATTAAAATGCAAAATGCCGTTTAAAAAATAACGGAAGAATATATAGAAAAGTGCTAATTAAATGGGTGGAATCGGTAACGTCAGGAGGAATTAATTTGTTTAGTCTAGTTGCAAAAGCGGTACCTAATATATTTACATTGGGAAATTTATTGTGCGGTGTTCTTTCAATTACATGTAATATGAGTGGCTTCTTAGAAGTAGCTTCCATTTTAGTTTTTCTTTCAGCTATTTTTGATCTTCTTGACGGAAGAATTGCTAGAGGATTAAAAGTTAACAGTGAATTAGGTGTTCAATTGGACTCCTTAGCGGATATTGTTAGTTTTGGTGTTGCTCCCGCGCTTCTATTTCATACAATAGCAGCACCGTCTATTTTAACTTCTTTGGCATTTATCCTTTTCCCAATAATGGGGGCGATAAGGTTAGCAAAATTTAGTGTTAAACCAACCATAGGGTATTTTAGCGGATTGCCTATTCCTGCGGCGGGATTGCCACTCGCTGCAATGGGATTCTTTTCATATAGCAATGCATGGATTACCTTAATCCTTGCTGTTTTAATGGTGAGCCCCATTAGAGTTAAAAAACTTTAATTTAATATCACTGTGAAATATAAAATCACACTTATTTGTGAAACGGTTCACCGTAACACATCAAAATGGGGTTCTTTTGCATTTTTGAGCTAAAACGCTTCTAAATCAGATGTCTTGTCCTTAATCTAGTACCAGCAAAAGTAAAATAAACGGAGATTTTCCGGTTAGTTGCAGATTGGAGCTTGTTTTGGGGTAAATAAGGGGAGATTTTCCGATTATGCCAAGCAAAATCACCCATTTTCGAATTTTTCAAGTCAATAGGCGGAATCTCTCCGTCTATTTAAGCCCTTTTTTTCAGCAATTCCTAATTAAGCGGAATTTTTCCGTCTATTTATCAGATCGGGTGCTTAACCTTTAACTTCTTGTTGTTTGAAATGTTGAGACTTGTATTGGAAAAGAGGATGAGTGAGAATTGAAAACACATATTCTTGTAGGTGGGATGAAACTCAAATTGCTCGTGTTTTTTAGATAATCTTGAATATGAAGGTTATCGAGTAAGTATACAAATAAAGTAGCTCATTAAGCTACTTTATTTAGTAAATGATATACAAGTTAACTTATCGCTCAATAGGAAACCAACCTTCAACCTCTAAAATTAATTTCCATAAAGGAGTTGGGATGACAGCTTGGTGCTGTTCGTTTTGTTTTAACTGTTGAGAAATCGTTTCTTCTTTATGATTCTGTACTTTTTCAACCCAATGCGAATCAACAATTAGCGCTCGTCCAATCGCCACAAAATCTGTTTTTCCTTTTTCTAATAGGAGTGCTGCATCATCAGGCGTATGTATACTACCTACACCAATTAGCGGTATACGCCCGTTAATATATTTAGCAATTAATTCGGTACGTGATTTTTCACTCACAATACCTCGACGTGGTTTTGCCCAAGCATCTGTTGTTGCAATATGAAGATAATCAATATCTGCCCGGATTAACTCATCGATTAAAGAAATCGTTTCTTTCATTGTAATACCCGGTGTTTCCGGTTCTTCTGGAGAAAAACGATAGCCAATTAAAAACGGTTTTTTTGCATGTTTTTGAATTACTTTTTTAACTTCTTCGATCAGTTTTAATGGGAAAAGGAACGGATTTTCAAATTCATCCTTTCGTTTATTTGAATGGGGTGAAACAAATTGTTGAATTAAGTAACCACTTGCCCCATGTAATTCAACACCATCAAACCCAGCTTCGATAGCTCGGCGTGTTGCATCACCAAAATCAGTAATAGTATCGTATACCTCTTCAGTCGTTAATGCTCTTGGTGCTTGTTTAATGCTATAAAATCCACGGTCTTCAAGTGGAGCAATGGTACTAGCGCTTACGGTTTCATTATTTGGAATAAGTCTTGGCACGGCTAAACGGCCGCCGTGATAAAGTTGAACAACTCCTTTAGCGCCGTCAGAGTGAATTACATTGGCTAATTTGGAAAGACCTTCAATTGTGCCATCATGATCAATGCCCATTTGCCCATCGAAACCTTTCCCATTTTTCGAAACATATGCACATGCCGTAATAATTGTACCGACACCGTTTGCACGTTCTTTGTAATAATTAAGTTCTTCCCGTGATACATAGTCGTTCTCGTCAGCAGAAAAAGTTGTCATTGGTGCCATCATGAGACGATTTTTTACATGGACACCACTTTTAAATGTATAATCTTGAAATAATTTTTGATAGTTATCCTTCATTTAAATTCTCCTCTTGGATTCCTCGTTTATGCTTCTTAATTAATGAATATTTTCTAAAGCCTCGATTTCCTTCGTAATGGCTTCACTACCTATAATTAACTTTTGGGCAATGTATTTTATATTGCCGCGTGAAATTTGTTCTGCAGATGCTGCAATAGCTAATGCAGCAATTACTTTTTTATGACGAAATACAGGAACGGCTATACAACGGATACCGACGATCCGTTCCTCATCATCAAATGCATAGCCTTCTTGACGAATTGCCTTTAAATGATAATGGAATAGTTGAGAGTCTTGGAACGTATTTTTCGTCGCGGGATCTAGTGACATTTTTCCGAGTAAAGGCACTAACAGTTCTTCATCTAAATGGGCCAAAATGACTTTTCCTAAAGCCGAATGATGTAATTTTGAACGATTTCCGATTTCTTCGTCCGCTGACTTTTTAAATGGAGTATGTAATACCTGAGTCATGACAAGATCGGTACCATCCACTTTGCCTAAATAGGTACTCATTTGTAAATTTTGTGCTGCTTGATAGATGGAATGTAAAGAGACCCAATCCTTTTCGGATCGTTTTTTAAAACTGTTAAAAAACATTTTACGATTAATAAAATATTGAGTTTGAATTTTATAGATATAATTCATCTCTTCTAATGTTGTTAATAATCGAAATGCCGTAGATTTACTTAGGTGGAGTTGATTCATCACTTCTCTCAACGTAATCCCTCGATATTGTTTGACTAATTCTAAAACGAGAAGTCCTTTTTTCAGTGTTGATACTTCATTGTTTGCCATCTGCTCACCTCATCTTCTAATAGTATAGATCCTTATACTTTTTGTCTCAAAATATGTAGAAGGGGTTTCATTATATGAACCTTGACCACGATAATTTGTGGATTTTATTTTTGTTCCTTATGATTAGGCTAATTAATGACAGGAGGGAAAAACATGAAATTTTCAACATTAAAAAATACAGAATTTAAAGTATCAGAGATTGGACTTGGCACCAATGCAGTTGGTGGGCATAATTTGTTTCAAAATTTAAATGAAGCGGATGGAATAGACTTTGTAAGAGAAGCATTGAACAATGGGGTCAACTTTATTGATACAGCTGATATTTATGGTCTTGGACGTTCTGAAGAATTAGTAGGTGAAGTATTAAAAGAATTTAAACGAGATGACTTTGTGATTGCGACGAAGGGAGCTCAGCATTGGTTTGAAGATGGTTCTGTAAAAACAGATAATCGTCCTGAATATCTACGAGATGCAGTTGAAAAGAGTTTACAAAGGTTACAACTAGACTATGTAGACTTATATTATTTACACTTTCCAGACAATGAAACCCCTTTTGCAGAATCAATTGGTGAATTAGCTCGTTTAAAAGAAGAAGGAAAAATTCGTGCAATTGGGATTTCGAATGTTTCAATTGAGCAATTAAAAGAGGCGAACGCTCATGGAGATATTTCCGTCTTACAATCACCATATAATATGTTAGATCGTTCAGCCCAGGCAGAATTATTACCGTATTGTGTTGAAAATAATATTTCCTTTATTCCATATGGTCCATTAGCATTTGGATTACTAGGCGGTGGTTTCACAAAAGATTCTAAGTTAGATTCACAGGATTGGCGCAATTCTCTTCCTTTATTCCAAGGTGAGCAATTCCACCAAACACTTGAAACAGTGGACAAATTAAAAGAAATTGCTATTCAAAAAGAAACGTCTCTTCCTAACTTATCACTAGCTTGGTTACTTGCTCAAGAAGGTGTTGATGCAGTTATTCCGGGAGGCAAAAGGAAAGAGCGCATACTTGAAAATATTCATGCGAGTGAAATTATTTTATCAAAGGAAGAGTTAAATATTATTAACGATATTCTAAGTAACAACTAATGTATTAGGTTTAACTCAGGTAAAATTCCAAAAAAGCGGCCACAAAGGAATGATTTTTTCGTAATCACTCTGCTAATCAAATAGTTCTTTTGTTGTTTGAATAGGTAACTTAATAGAGAAGGTCTTTCATTAGTTTGCTAAACTGCTGTGAGGCCTTTTCTTCTATGTTAGCCGTCATATGAGCATTTATGTTATGGTTTCATAGTTGTGCTAATTGCTGTCTGAATCAGCAGGTGCAAGAATCGGGCAAGCACCCCTTTTTCAAAAATTTAATCTCTGCAGCTGATTTCTAGTATCTTCTATTTTTCTTTATTATTTTGGTATTGAATATTTTTTGTAGGGACTCAGCTTAACAGCCCATTCAATAGAATTCCTCAAGAAGGGGGCTAATAGACTCTTTATTTGTTTCGTATCGCTTGGCGATACGAAACAAATAAATCTAAAAGCCTTCATATTTAATAGAAAAGGAGGTTCGATATGCGACGTGATATACAACTGATAAAACGATATGTGTCAGTTTAAAACAAAGGTTTCTCATTTCCACCAGTTCATCATGTCCTTAATAGTATTCCTCAAGATAGGGGGCTAGTCAGCTCTTTTTTTGATTCGTATCGCAAGGCGATATACTTTCCTGTATTAACGAAAACGAAATCCCTATCGTGATATTCTGCTCCAATTTCCTTCTTTAATAACTTGTTAAAACTGATAATCCGCTGCAACGAATCATATACTGCTTTATCTATATCAATTATTCTACGGGATGTTTTGTTTTTGGTAGTGACTAATGTATAGTCTTTTACGATGTTGTTAGGATTGTACAAAGTTTTTGTGGTGTTTAGAAAATAGCTTCCATCTTCTTCGAATACATCGCTTGTTTTAATCCACAAAACTCACCTACCCGTAATCCCGTAAACGCCAATGTGAGAAAGATTTCAAAATCAAGTTTTAATCCTAATTCCATACAAGCATGTAAGAACAGTGAAAGTTCTTCTCTTTCCATATAATTTGGAATGCTATCTTCGTTTTCAATTTCCTCAATGCTTTTTCTATACCGTGGAAAATAACTATGCGTTGTTGGATTTTCCTTTATGACTTCTAACTCAACAGCCTTTTCAAATATCATAGTAGCTGTTGAATAAATACCTTCAAGCGTGTTTTCTGAAAAGTCCTTTTTGAGTTTGTTAATGGATCTTTGGAACAAAGAAAGTGTGATGTCTTTCATCGGAATTTGATTAAAACATTTTAACAAATTATTGATTTCATGCCTTCTGATTCTAATCGTTCCTGGTTTTACTGCCCTTTCATTTTCATAGAATTTTCCCAACATATTTAAGTCTATGAAATTTGATTTTCTTTATCTTATCTTTACATTGCTTTGTTATACTCTAATGATGATAATTGGTGGTATATGTTGAAAGAATGGAAAAATACTTTATAAATAGACTTGGAGAAAATTGTATTAGCATAAAAACGTAACTCGTACATACGCTTATCGGGGATTTATTCCCCAAGAGTTTCTGGGTATCGTATTGCTGCTTGGTTTGGTTTGGTATTCTGTAAACCCTCCGATTGGTTCTTCGTACTGACTATAGTAGCAATGAATTTTTAGGGACATCCATTTCACAGCTTATAGGGTGAATAATTTTAAGCATAAGCACATCCCCGTAAAATTTATAGTGGGTGGATAAATCAGGAATTGACTGATCTTTACATAATATACAGGAATTGTTTATACAAGGATTAGTGAGCGTGGGAACATCTAGGGGATTTTCTCTTTCGCTACATTTTTGTGCCATTGGCGCGACGAAAGGAATGACACTTGTTTATGAAAGAAACTATTCTTATTGTAGAGGATGAGCAAATTCTGAGAGAAGTGCTTATAGACTATTTCTTAAATGAAAATTTCAATATGCTTGAGGCAAAGGACGGAAAAAAAGCATTAGAATTATTTGAAAGCCAGAAGGTTGATTTAATTATTCTGGATATTATGTTACCACAATTAGATGGGTGGTCAGTTTGCAAAAGAATTCGAAAAAAGGCGGATGTTCCGATTATTATGCTAACTGCGCGTGTAGAGGAAGAAGATACATTATTGGGTTTTGAACTTGGAGCAGATGACTACGTAACCAAACCATACAGTCCTCCTATTTTATTAGCACGGGCGAAACGGTTATTACAAAGTCGTCATCTAAAGGGTGTTGTTAAAGAAAAACGGTTAATATCGAATGGAATTACGATTAATATGAGTGCTAGAACGGTTATGATGGGAAGTTTGCCCATTAATCTAACCCATACTGAATTCGAAATTTTGTCTTATCTAATGCAAAATGAGGGAATTGTGCTGACAAGAGAACAATTAATTGTAAGAGTGTGGGGCTATGAATATGCCGGAGATGACCGAACAATCAATACACATATTCGTAATTTGCGGACTAAATTAGGTGATAAGGCAGATGCAATCAAAACAATTGTGCGAATAGGTTATAAGTTTGAGGGGCATGCATGAGAAGCAGAATTGTCATTAAACTATTCACTTTAATCACTCTACTTTGCGTGTTTATTTTAGCCACTGTTTTTATTGGGCTAACGATTTTCTTTAAACAATACTATGCTCATCAAAAAATGTTAGATATTCAGACAGCCATTAATCGCTACGAAGAGGATTATTTACAAACCAAAGAAGATAATTATGTGCAGCAAAAGCTTGTGCGGGATTTTTATCAAGCTCATAATACTTGGATTACGGTATTGGATCAAAATGGAAATCTTAAAAATGTTGATAATTTTTTCATTAAAGTCCATTTGGAAAGAGTGGAAGACGAATCCCTTAGAGATAAAGAAATTCGTATCCCTTTATATTATTTAATGACTTTTGAAGATACTTTAACTGATGATTTCCCTCTCAAGGAAGGGGCGAAAGTTGGAATATATGGAATCAATAGCAAAACAACTATTGTCCCTTATGTGATTGGCCAATTAGGAAGTTTTGTACCCAACGTATTTGGAAAGAGAGGAGTTTTGGATACGTATGAGTTAGAGATGCAACAAGGAAATTCATCCTACTGGGAAAATAAACAGCTAAAAAAGACAATAGGGGACTATCTTGATGTGCAGCTTGAGCAGACTAGCTCAACTTTGAAGAATGAAACAGATCCTTTCCCTATCGTTATATCTGAGTCCAGTCCAGAGGAGTCAGCGAAACTGGTAGAAGAGTTAAAAGAAGAGCAGGAAAGTAAACCGAGGCCACCAACTAATTCAGAACCAGATATTGTTCATCTAAATGGGACGGTTACAGCTGTAGATCTCCCTAGTCGAAGTGAAGGATCTAATCTCATATACACGAATCCTCTATTTGTGGATAAAATCAAAGACTTTCAAGCTTCTATTTTATTGAAACCCAGCCATACAATGGATCATTCTATTCAAATCGAGGACTTTGAACAAAATAATATTCAATATAAAGTACTTATCAAGCCATTTTTAATTGATGGTCATACATCTTATTTATTTGCGATTACTTCATTGCAGCCAGTAGATGAAGCAGTCCAGATGGCAAAGGAGTATTATATCTATTTAATCGTTTTTGTTATGCTTCTTGTTTTGTTGGCATCCTTTTATTATTCAAAAAAAATCGCAAGTCCATTACTGAAAATTAATCAAACGGCGAAGAAAATTGCTAATTTAGATTTCTCAGAAAGTGTCACTGTGAAGTCAAAGGATGAACTTGGAACGTTATCGAAAAATATTAATATTCTTTCGGACACGTTACACAATCATATTAAACAGTTACAGCTAGATATTGAAAAAGAAAAGCAGTTGGAAAACACGAGGAAAGAATTTATTTCAGGTGTTTCCCATGAGCTTAAAACTCCATTAAGTATTATGAAGAGCACTATTTCTATTCTACAGGATGATGTAGCCAAGCATAAAAGAGGTTATTACTTTCATGCATTGGAGCAAGAGGTGGATAAAATGGACCGCTTAATTGAGGACATGCTTGAATTGGCAAAATATGAATCTGGCACATATCAAATGAAGATGGAGCCATTTTATATTGATGAGATGATTGAAAGTGTTTGTGCAACACTTTCTTTTGAAGTTATAAAAAAGCAGGTGACCATTCGACAAGATTTACAACCATTTAAAGTTATTGCGAATGAACATCGGATTGAACAAGTAGTAACAAATTTTTTAACAAACGCTATTCGCCATACAGAGGAAAACGGTGAGATTATCATTTCGACATTTGTAGAGAAGAAACAAGTAAAAGTCTGTGTGGAAAACACAGGGGATCCAATTGCTGAGGAGTGGATTAGGAAAATTTGGGATCGATTTTATCGGGGAGATACATCCCGTGAACGTTCGCAAGGTGAAACAGGTTTAGGTTTGGCCATTTCTAGAAATATTCTCGAATTACATGACAGTATATATGGAGTGGAAAATACGGAGAATGGTGTAAGGTTTTATTTTTATTTACGTAAAAATGAATAATGTGCTTACGGTCAAAAAAGAGCAATCAAGCTATGGCATGAACCATACTTGATTGCTTTTTTTATGTTTGATTATTTTTCTTTAGACAAAGTACACTTCATCTTCATTTTATCTTTATCTCGGACCTTTACTCTATCAGTAGAGAGAAAGAAAAGGAGAAAATGTATATGCAGATCCCACAAAAAAGTCAGAAAAGAACGCTGAAAATGGTCTTTAAGATTTTCATATTGCTTCTATTTGTCGTTTCTTGTCTTTGGATAGTTGATTATTCTTCAAAAGGTTCTTTTTCCATAAAAACAGTGGAGGACAATTTAACTTTGGCAAAAACGGTAGAAAAAGCTAGTCCTTTAACTAAGGATATGGGAAAAAAGAATGTTGCGGAAAAAGAGAAAGAAGATAAAAAGACAGAAGAAAAGCAAGAGAAAGCATATAAAAATGAAGAAGAAGAAGGGAAGGGATATCAAAGGAAAAATAAAAAAATAGTTTACTTAACTTTTGATGATGGACCTACTAAATGGACTGGGGCTTTTCTTGATGTATTAAAAGAGCATGGGATACAAGCAACCTTTTTTATGCAGGGAAACAATTTAAAAAAAGCCTCCTTCCAATCAGATGTAAAGCGAGCATTTGAGGAAGGTAATTATATTGGTGCCCATAGTATGACACATGATTATACCGAAATATACAAAAAGCGCAAGTTTGTCTCGGAAATGGTAGAAACATTAAAGCTTATCCACTCTATAACAGGAGCGGATCCACAATTAGTTCGTCCTCCGTATGGTTCTATTCCTGGATTAAATGATGAAGTGATAAAAAAACAGGTGATGAAGGAAGGATTAAAGGTGTGGGATTGGACGATCGATTCTCAAGATTGGAAATATCAAAGCGATCCAGAAAAAATTTTGAACATTATTGAAACAGCTACGACGGAGGATGTGGAAGTGATTCTAATGCATGAAAAGGAACAAACATTGAAGCTTCTCCCCAAGATTATCACTTTTTTCAAAGAGCGGGGATATGAGTTTGAAGTGTATAGTGATCTGAAGCATTTTCCTATAAATTTTTTATCTGATAATCGTTTATAAAAATTACTCTTGTGAGGAATATTTCTATGAAAAGTAAACTATTAATCTATTTTTCTATCTTATCCTTAGCATTTGTTGCAACAAAAGTTTTTAAATATGAAGATGTTAATAAAAATATAGAAAAAAGGGAAATAATTGAAACAGCAAAGCCTGAAAAGATAGTTTTGGAAGGGAAAAGAATTGTACTTGATCCTGGGCACGGTGGCAATGACATTGGAGCTAGTGGGCAACACGGTACACTTGAGAAGCAAGTCACTTTAGAGACGACTAAGAAAATAATGGTTGCTTTAGAGGAGGCTGGTGCAGAGGTAATACTAACTCGTGATGATGACGAATATGTCGAACTTGAAGATCGAGTATTGTTAGCAACAGAAAACAAGGCAAATATTTTTATTAGCATTCATTATAATGCTTTTGAGACAAATGATGTATATGGAATGACTACTTATTACTATAATAAGCGAGATCAGAGAATGGCAGAATGCTTTCACGAGCATATTTTAATGCAGAATATCAGCACTCGAGATCGTGGAGTATCCTATGGAGATTACTATGTATTAAGAGAAAACAAGGTGCCAGCTGTGTTACTAGAACTTGGGTATATTTCAAATGCAGAGGATGAAGACAATATAATTACTCCTGCTTTTCAAGCTAAAGTAGCGACGGGAATTGTAGAGGGGATTATTGATTATTTTAGGGTATAAGGAGGACTAATTAATTTAACATGGGGCCGATTGATTTATTTCTCCTTGTTTATATATACTCCGATTTTATTTTTTTTGAGGAATGTTACGATTCAAAAGATTTCTCCCTAATGTGTTGCTTGTCTATGATATAGCTTAATCGAGGCTTCTCATAAGTTCACTGAACTTATGAGAAGCCTCTTTTTTTATTTCTTGCGTGGACGTGAAGCCATGTTTATTCGTGTGAAACACCAGCCACGGCAAGAAGCGACGTATATGTATGGCGTAAGGAATGCGTAGAGGTGGGGAAACATGGTATTTTGCAGGTTTGGTTAATCTAGATGGGGTGCTTCGTGCAAGGTAACAACAACCTAAATGTTAAAAATAGAGCAATGATTGATCATGTTTTTTAATTTTAGGTAAACGGTCAATATTTTATTATACCATAGTATTCATTTAATCTGAACATTAAATTCACAAAGAGTTAATAAAACTTAGATACTATTGGGGAGTAACAAAAATCAGCACGAGGAGGCAATCTGTTGAAAATACAGCTAAGAGATATCACCATGAGATTTGATAATGTTACCGCTGTTGATCGTTTAAATGTGACGATAGAAGAAGGTACGCTTGTATCTTTATTAGGGCCAAGCGGCTGCGGAAAAAGTACTACTTTATTTATGTTAGCAGGCCTTTATCAACCAACCGAGGGTGAATTATATTTTGGCGATCGTCTCGTAAATAAAGTGGAACCAGAAAATCGCGAAATTGGAATGGTGTTTCAGAACTACGCCTTATATCCTCATTTGACTGTTCTCAAGAATATCATGTTTCCATTAAAAATGGCGAAAGTTCCAAAAAAGGAAGCAGAAGGTAGAGCTAGAGAAATGGCTGCCCTCGTTCAAATCGATCACTTATTAGATCGTAAACCAAGTCAATTATCAGGTGGGCAGCAACAACGTGTGGCAATTGCTCGAGCTTTGGTTAAAAAGCCGAAACTACTCTTGTTAGATGAGCCATTGTCCAATTTAGATGCCAGACTACGTTTAGAAATGAGAGAAGAAATTAGACGTATTCAGCAGGAAGTTGGAATTACAACCATTTTTGTTACTCATGATCAAGAAGAAGCCATGAGTATTTCAGATAAAGTTTTATTAATGAAGGATGGAAAAGGACAGCAATTTAGTCCTCCGCAAGATATGTATGACTATCCTGAAAATCAGTTTGTCGCTCAATTTATGGGCAATCCTCCTATTAATATACTATCGGTTAAACTCCGCAATGATTTGCAAACGCTCGTTTTATCCGATACTGAGGATACCTATCGATTAGAATCACTTGTGAAAAGTCATGTAGATATTAATGGGGAATTTGAGCTTGGTGTTAGACCAGAAGACCTTTACATTGAATCGGATTTAGCAAAAGCGGGGATTACAGTGGAGGTCATGATGGTTGAGCGAATTGGAAGAGATAATTTATTGTATGCAAGATTGGGACAAACAAACCTGCGTGCTATTGTTTCTCCAGATGTAAAAGTCAATCGAGGAGATAGGGTGAAATTAGCTATTCGTCCTGGACGTACTCATTTATTTGATATACGCAATGGTAAAAACTTGCTGAATTAAAAGGATAGGAGGTACTTATTTTGAATGATAAACCAACAATGAAAAAAACAATGAAGGCTATTCTTTATCTTATTCCTGCATTGTTAATCATTGGAACTTTTAGTTTTTATCCTATTATAAAGTCCTTTTTTATGAGTTTTTATACGGATTATGACTATTTTAAAGACCTTGTTTTTGCAAGAGGGTTGGATAATTATTCTTTTATTTTCCAGGATCCTGAATTTTGGAAGTCGTTACAGAATACGCTAATTTTCGTCATCGGCGTTGTTCCGCTATCTATTATCATTTCATTGGTCATTGCTACATTCTTACATCAAAAAATAAAGTTTCGCGGGTTGTTTCGTACCATTTACTTCATCCCGTTTGTTACATCTGTCGTGGCAGTATCAATTGTTTGGCGCTGGATTTTCCACAGCCAATATGGGGTGCTGAATTATGCCCTTAGTTTTTTGGGGATTTCACCGATTAAATGGTTATCCGACCCTGATTGGGCCATGCCTTCCCTGATTATTTTAGCGATATGGAAAGGTCTTGGCTACAATATCATTATTTTCTTATCAGGATTACAAAATATTGATAAGCAATACTATTTAGCAGCTAGAATCGATGGGGCAGGGGCTTGGGAACGATTTAAGAATATTACGGTCCCATTACTATCGTCGACGACATTTTTTATTTCGATTGTTTCCATTATCAACTCCTTTAAAGTGTTTGATGAAGTCTTTGCTCTCTTTGGTGGACAACCAGGCCCTGCAGGAAGTGCAGAGACGATTGTTTACTATATTTATAATAAGTTTTACGGAGAATGGAACTTTGGGGTTGCCTCAGCAGCGGCCTATGTCTTGTTATTTATTATTTTTATTTTTACTCTGATTCAACTTTATGTTGGTAAGAAGAAAGTAAATTATTAACACAAGGGGGGAGAATATTGCAAAAAGAAGCACTTTCTAAAGGTTTTATTTATCTATTGTTAATCCTAGGCAGCCTATTGATGCTCTTGCCTTTTATATGGATGATATGTACCTCCTTAAAAGCAGCAAACGAAGTGATGATTATGCCTCCTAAGTGGATTCCTTCTGAAATTCAATGGGGCAATTATATAAAAGCGTGGTTCTCAGCTCCTTTTGCTACGTATTCGGTTAATAGTGTGATTGTCCTAGTTGCTAGTACTATAGGTGAGTTGATCACTACTATTCTCGCTGCCTATGCTTTTTCAAGAATTAATTTTTATGGCCGCGATATTATTTTTTCTATTTTGCTTGGCACCATGATGGTCCCTGGTGAAGTCCTGTTGATTCCTAATTTTGTCACCTTATCGAATTTAGGATGGATTGATCATTACCAGGCATTAATCGTTCCTTGGTTAGCAAGTGTTTTTTCCATCTTTTTATTGCGGCAATTTTTCCTTTCGATTCCAAAGGAACTTTCTTTTGCTGCAAAAATCGATGGCTGCAGCGATTTTCGTTTTCTTTGGTCTGTCATGGTTCCCCTTGCAAAACCAGCATTAATAACGATTGCCATACTTAAGGCTATTGGCAGCTGGAACGCTTTTATGTGGCCATTAATCGTTACAAGTTCTGAAAATATGCGAACTTTACCAGTGGGATTAATAGCATTTAGTACAGATACCGGTACGAAATATGAATTATTAATGGCAGCGTCATCCATGATTATCTTTCCAATGATAATTCTGTATATCGTTTTACAAAAATATATCATTGAAGGTGTTGCTAGAGCGGGAATTAAGGGTTAATTCAAAAAATATCAAAGGGGGTGATTTTAACTAAGTGATCCTGTTTAAATAAAACGTTATTATCATATTTTTTATAAAAAAATTGGAGGTTAGACACCATGAAAAAAATCGTACACGTTCTATTCGTATGTTTGTTAGCTATTAGTCTTGCTGCCTGTTCAAATGCAACGAAACCATCTAGTCCTGAAAAGCAAAAAACGGCAGATATCCTAACGAAAATTGATAAGCCAGTAACTATTGAATTTTGGCATGCCATGACCGGTAACTTAGAAAAGACTTTACAAACGATGACACAGAAATTTAATGATTCACAATCAAACATCACTGTTAAGCTTGTCAATCAAGGGACATACGATGATTTAAACAAAAAGTTAATGGCTGCAGCTAAATCACATACTTCACCTGTAATGGCACAAGCATATGAAGATTGGATGCAGGATTATATCAATAATGATTTAATCACGGATTTAACCCCATATATTCAAAATAAGACAGTAGGTTGGTCTGATTCCGAACTTAACGATATTGTACAAGTATTCCGCGATGAAAATAGTTGGAATAATAAATTCTACGGTGTTCCTTTTAATAAAAGTACAGAAGTTCTTTACTATAATACAGATATGTTTAAAGAAAATAATTTAAACGCTCCAACTACTTGGGCAGAACTTGAAAATGCCGCTCAAACACTAACAAAGGGAAATGTAATTGGGATGGGCTTTGAAAATGCAATTGGTCTCAATTTCCCAACTTGGGTACAACAAGCTGGGGGCCAATTTGTAGATGTTGACAACAAAAAGGTTACCTTCGATTCTGAAGAGGGCAAAAAGGCACTTACTTTCCTAAATGATATGGTTAACAATAAAAAGATTGCAAGACTAGCTGGTGAAGATAACTATATGTCTGATCCATTTAGCCGTGGTGATGTAGCAATGTATATCGGATCATCGGCAGGTATCTCTTTCGTAGAAGCTGGAGCGAAAGGTAAAATTAATTGGGCAACTGCTCCACTTCCTGCAGGCGAGAAAGCATCTACGCAATTCCAAGGTACAAATTTAGTGACTTTCAGTTCAGCAGACGATCAACAGAAACTTGCAGCATGGGAGTTTATGAAATTTCTATCTAGTAAAGACCAGACTATTTATTGGGCTCAAAACACTGGATATGTACCAGTTCGTGAATCAGCTTTAAAAGACTCTGTATGGTTAAAATATATTGAAGAAAATCCAAAATACGCTGCTGCAGAAAAACAATTTGATGCTGGTTACTACTTCCCGCATCTTGACGGTGCATTTGCAATGAAATCAGCGTATTCTACTGAAATTCAAGCAGTATTAGTTGGGAAAAAATCAGTTGATCAAGGACTCCAAAATGCTGCAAAGAATACTCAAGATGCTTTAGACAAGGCTAATAAATAAATAGAAAAAAGAAGAAATGGGGGCCAGTCAATGGTTCCCTTCTTCTTTCAAATAGACAGTTCAATCGTTGAAAATATTTTACGAGGTGAAAAATTAAATGACAAAAGATTTGAATCATACCAATATAAGATTTTGGGGCGGCTTGAAAACGATTGGTGGAACAGTTGTATCTGTAGAATACAAAAATTCCCGTGTTATTTTTGACTTTGGTCTTACGTATGATCCGGCAACGAATATTTTCGATGGGCAAATAAAAAGACGTTCTCGTGGGATGGTGCGTGATAACCTCAGACTAAATTTGATTCCACCTATTGATGGCTTATACGCAGCCGAGAGTCTAGGTTCTTACCAGCGAGACCTTATCCCTGCGGAAGAATATGGTCAAGAAACAGCTGTTATCATTTCTCATTTACACCTTGATCATATTGGTGCAATGGGATTAATTGCTCCGTCCATTCCTGTGTATGTAACGAAAGAAAGCCATGAACTTTATCATGCATTAGAAGTAATAGGGGAAGGGGTTCCGGGTAACCGTGACTATCAATTCTGTGACTATGGTGTATCTTTCTCAATAGGAGAAATCAACATTACTCCTATACAGGTTGACCATGATATTCTCGGGGCATGTGCTTACCATATCCAAACACCAGATGGAGTCATTCTATATACGGGAGACCTCAGAATGCATGGGAAACACCCAGAACAAATAGACCATTTTATTAATGAAGTAAATCGGCTTGGTGTAGATGCCCTTATCATGGAAGGAACCACATTGGGTAGTGTGGAAGAAATGAGAGAGGCAATTATGGGGAATCCTATCATTCCTGAGGGGATGACAACAGAAGGAAATATTCCTGAAAAAATGAGTGACAGGTTAAAAGAGACCAAAGGGTTGGGAATATTTAACGTTTATCATCGTAATCTTGATCGGTTAACCGGAATAATAAAAGCAGCACAAGACTCTTCTAGGAAAGCTGTTTTTGAACCAGAGACCGCTTATTTACTAGACAAGTTAACAAATGAGCATGACTTTCTAGTTTATAAGTCCATTGAAACTATATTTGAAGAACAATCAGGGACATTACCAGAATGGAAGTTGAACTTGTTCAATAAGCATGACACAATTCGTGCAGAATTGATTAATAACAATCCTGGTGGATATTATTTGCAAAATACGTATGAAAATGTCCTCGAGTTATTTGATTTAAATGTTGGTGAGGGGATATACATCCATTCAAACGGTGTGCCTTTGGGGGACTTTGATCCCGCTTTTGAAAATCTAAAAAATATCTTAACGAAATTGAAAGTCGACTATGCATATATTGGTGCAGGGGGACATGCTATTCCTTCACATTTAAAATATATAGTAGATCGAATCGATCCCAAAATCTTAATTCCATTACACAGCTTTAATCCAGAAAGGTTAAAACCTAAATCTGGAATTCAATTGCTAGTGGATTATGGTGTAGATTATGTTTTAAAAGATCATCAAATAACTGCAAATTAAGGAGAGGAGTTCACTAATGGAAAAAATGGATCTTGTCATCCTTGAAACAAGTGATGTTCACGGCAGCGTTTTCCCGATTAACTATGGTAGTAATCAATCATCCGATGTTGGTTTAGGTAAAATCGCTTCTTTAATCAAAAAGGAGAGAGTAAAAAACCCGCATGTATTATTGATTGACAATGGTGATCTAATTCAAGGAACTCCTTTAACCTATCACTTTGCCAAAATCCAATGCAATCGGCCCAATCCAATGATTGTTTTAGCAAATGAATTGAAATATGATGCGGCTGTTTTTGGAAACCATGAATTCAACTATGGTAAAGACATCCTAGCTTCCTCTGTAAATGAATCTAATTTTCCCTGGCTTTCGGCTAATATTGTTAGTAAAGAAACGAGTGAACCCTACTTTGGAAAACCTTATATAGTAAAAAAGGTAGAAGACATAAAAGTGGGCATTCTTGGTTTAACAACCCATTATATACCTAACTGGGAACAGCCTCAGCATATTGAAGGTTTGAGGTTTGAGGATGCTGTTTTAACGGCCAAAAAGTGGGTTAAGCTATTAAAGGATGATGAAAAAGTAGATATTGTCGTAGTTTCCTACCATGGAGGGTTTGAACGAGATTTAGAAACGGGGGAGCCAACTGAAACATTGACAGGTGAAAATCAAGGATACCAAATTTGTATGGAAGTAGAAGGTATTGACGTGCTATTAACTGGTCACCAGCATCGTCAAATTGCTGGAAACATGATTAATGGCGTGATCGTTGTTCAGCCTGGAAAAGATGGTAGTGCCTTAGGAAAAGTAACTTTACAAGTAGAAAAGAATGAAGCTGGCTGGAAATGTGTGCAAAAGTCATCTGAATTGTTATCCGTAACTGCTGTTGAAGAAGATATCAGCTTACTGGAAATGGTGAAGATGTACGAAGACAGTACACAGGAGTGGTTAGATCAACCGATTGGAAAAATCGAAGGAGATATGATCTTTAGAGATCCAATGGAAATTAGAACAAAGGATAATACCTTAATTGAATTTATCAATCGTGTCCAAATGGAGGTTGCGGGGGTTGATATTTCTAATTCAGCTTTATTTGATAGCATATCACTTGGGTTTCCAGAGAATGTAACAATGAGAGCAGTTGTTTCAAACTATATCTATCCGAATACCTTAAAGGTAATCCGTATTACGGGACAAGATATGAAAGATGCATTGGAGCAGTCAGCCTCTTATTTTGAACAATATGACGGTGAGGAAATAAAAGTGAATCCTTCATTTATTACACCAAAACCGCAACATTATAATTATGATATGTGGGAGGGAATTGATTATTTGATTGATATCTCAAAGTCTATTGGCGAACGAATTGTAAAGCTGGAGTACAAAGGGAAACCGGTTGAACCTGAAATAGAATATGATGTCGTCATGAATAACTATCGCGCTGGTGGCGGTGGTAATTATTTAATGTATAAAAACAAGCAGGTGATTAAAGATATCCCAACAGATATTTCAGAAATCATAGCAAACTATATACTTGAAAAAAAAGTAGTAAAAGCAACCGTAAATCAAAATTGGAAGGTCATTTATTAAATATTGATGAAATCAGTCATTAGAGCTGATTACATTTTATATCACGAAAAATAATATTATTCTTTAGTCGCTTAACTGACTCTTTAATAAAGGATACAATTCAAGCTTCTCACAGGTTTTAAACTTGTGGGAAGTTTTTTTGTAGATGAAGAAATCGTTACCCCTTCCACTTTCTTCCTTCATTTTTGAATATTTTTCTATTAACCTCCCATTCAATAGAATTCCTCAAGAAGGGGGCTGATAAACTCTTGTTTTGTTTCGTATCGCTGGGCGATATAACTTGAAAATAAATCTAAAAACCTTCATATTTAATAGAAAAGGGGGTTCGCTATGCGACGTGATATACAACCGAATGAACGAGCTTTTTCTTCCAAGGAGGTGGGAGAAGAAGTAGGGATTGCAACTCCCACATTAGAGCGCATATCGTTACCCGATATGGAAAAGAACTTAGATGATACAGCTAAAGAACTTGTGTATCAAAAAAATGAAAGATCAGTAGCAACCAATGAAACGGAAATTGCGATACCTGATACATTTGAAAATCTACCCTTCGACCCCAAACAGCTAATAGAAATCATTATTTTTCAAATTTCAACAAATTCCCGGGAAATATCTACAAATTATGAGTAGATAGTGACAAAAATTAAAGTATTTAAATATACAAGAAAAGTGACATGCTAACATTTTCTGACATAAGGTTAAGTGAAACTTCTCATCCGTTTGAAACGTGTGAGAAGTTTTTTTGTTTAGTTTAAGGAAGTTATACATCTTTCGTTATTTAATCATCTGATAGTCAAATTACTAAAATAGGGCTGCAGACGTAGTAAGGAATTAGTCTCTAGCAGGTTATTATAATAAATAATATTTTTTATGATTACTTTAGAACGTTTACTAATAATTTGGTGAAGTCAACTTAGAAACCTGCATGTAAGAATAATATGAATTCAAAAAAGTATGCAGGGAGGAGAAAAAATAATGTTTTTGAAAATAGTCAAGAATGATTTCCTCAGAAACAAAATTGTAACGTTGACAGTATTCGTATTTATTACGATGGCAGTTATTTTGGCATCCAGTGCCATTAATAACATTGCCAATCTGATTCAGGCAATGTCAGATCTTCAGGAGCGTGCAATACCAGCTGACATTACAGTGATGCATGCCGGAGATTATGAGCAGTCAGAAATCGACCAATTCACAGAACAATACCGTGAACATATTTCGATGCAGGAGACGATGGTTCTTCAGAATATTGATGGAAGCAATATTCATTTTGGCCAAAATCAAACGATGGCGGGAACGATACAGGATATTTCATTTGTTGTACAGAATAGGAAATTTGATTTTATAGTGGATCTGGATAATGAGAAGCTGGATGTAAAGGAAGGATTCGTTGCTGTTCCCATCTATTTCATGGAACAACATGACTTAAAAATAGGTGATACGATTACGGTGAAAAGCGGCGGGTATGAGAAAGAGTTTGTCATTTCAGATTATGCAAGAGATTTTGAGATGAACTCTTCCCTTACTTCTTCGAAACGGTTTGTGATCAATCAGAATGACTATGACGAAATGCTTGAAATACAGGATGGGGAACTGGAATATCTGATCGAATTCAAACTGTATGAAAACGGGGATTCTGCTGCTGTTCAGACTGCCTATTTCGAAGCTGGTCTTCCGGCAAACGGTCCTATAATCGAAGGAAAGATATTTACTATGTTTAATGCCATGTCAGATATGGCAGTTGCGATTGTCATTATATTTATTAGTATTATGCTTATTGTGATTGCTTCGCTCTGTATCAGACTTACATTTCTGGCAACCATTGATGAAGATATAAGAGAAATCGGTGTTATGAAAGCAATGGGGATATCCAAAAAAGATATTAAGAAGGTCTATCTTAACAAATACAGAGTCATCTCAGTAGCAGCCGGTATTATCGGTTATCTGCTTTCCTTTGCAGTGGTAAATCTGTTAAACAGTAATATGAGACTTTATATATCTTCCGATTTATCAGGTAGCTTAAAATATGTACTATCACTTATTGCTCCATTACTTGTATATTTTATGATTGTGATGTACTGCCAGCAAGTACTGAAAAGAATCGATAAGATTTCTGCGGTGGAAGCTTTACGGAAAGATTCTATGGAGCGCGGAAAGAAGCGAAAATATTGTTTCCCGCTGATAAAGAACAAATTCTTCAGCACCAATATTTACATGGGGCTGAGTGATGTATGGAAACGATTCAAATTATACAGGCTGCTGTTTGTTATTTTTATCGTATGTACTTTTATTGTCATACTCCCCGTAAATATTTATAACACCATGAATTCACCGGAATTTTCCACCTATATGGGAATAGGGAAATACGACATGAGAATCGATCTTCGAAGAACTGATAGTATTACAGAAGATTTTTTTAAACTTCAGGAAGAACTAAAGAATGATTCGGATATTGAAAAGTATGCGGCCTACATAACAAGTTCCTACCAGATCAAAAACGCGGAAGGTTCCTGGGACTATATTAATATTGAAATCGGAGATTTTTCTGTATTTCCATTAAAATATCTGGATGGCAGGGTACCGGAGGGTGAAGGAGAAATATCGCTTTCCTTTGCCAATGCCGAAAAAGACGGATTAAACAAGAAAGTAGGAGATGAAGTAACCGTCACGGTTGGCGGGGAAGAACAGACATTATCAGTTACTGGTATTTATCAGGATATTACAAATGGGGGAAAAACAGCAAAGGCGCATACGAGTCTAGGGGTGAATGAAGAGGCAGTTCTTTGGTATATTGTGAGCATGGATCTGGCTCAAGGTGTTGATATTCCTGAGAAAATGGACTACTACCAGAATGCTTACGATTCTGCGCAGGTAAATGATATCAAAGAATATACTAGGCAGACTCTTGGAAATATCATTGATCAGATGAGCCTGATTGTTATAGGCGGAATCGCGATAGCAGTCATCATTGCGGTATTGATAACTGCATTATTCCTTCGAATGTTATTATCAAAGGATATGTCTCAGATTGCAATCATGCGAAGTGTGGGATTAACTTCTAAAAATATTAAACATCAATATATGGCAGGAACTATGATGGTACTCATATTGGGAATCATAGTTGGAGTGCTGGCTTCTAATTATTTAGGGGAATTTCTTGTAAGTATGGCCATGTCCTCTATGGGAGCCGGAAAAATTGAATTAGTTAATGTTGCATGGCAGACTTGGCTGCTATATCCGTTAGCACTGATTGTCGTGGTTGGATTTACTATTTCTGTGTGCTGTAAGGTAACAGTAGAAGATGATTTATCTGTCGTTTTAAGAAGTTAGAAAGGATGAAAAATGTCGGGGTTGAGGAGTATCTCCTAAGATGGAAGAAGCCTACTGGGTGCAGGCACCGATGCAGTAAAGAATGCAGATTCCTGAAAAGAAGCATTCCTGGGAGCCTCTGACGAAATAGACTTGGATTTTAATATTTGGCATTGGAGGAATATGTATGAGCAAAATATTAGAAGCAAGAAGTATGAACAAAAAAGTAGCATTAGGAAAAGATAATGAGCTTCATATCTTAAAGGATATAAACTTGGAGATAGAAGAAGGTGAATTCTTAACGGTCATGGGGCCATCCGGAAGCGGGAAATCAACGCTTCTATATAATGTAAGCGGTATGGATAGAATTACTTCTGGGAGTGTGAAATTTAAAGGCAGTGAAATCGGCAGTTTAAGAGAAGAAGAACTGGCGAAGATTAGATTGAATACAATGGGATTTATCTTTCAAGATATTAATCTATTAAAGAATCTGTCATTGATTGACAATGTCATGTTTCCTGCACTTGTATCAAATGATGTGGATAAAAATGCGGTAAATCAAAAAGCAAAGAAACTGTTGAAAATGACAGGAATTGAAAAGCTTGCAGATCATAATATCACTCAAGGCTCTGGTGGACAGTTGCAGAGAGTCGGCATTTGCAGAGCATTGATAAATGATCCGGATATCATATTTGGAGATGAACCGACCGGAGCATTAGATTCCAAATCGACAGAAGAGATTATGTCAATTCTTGCAGAGATTAATCAAAAAGGGACAACAGTAATGCTCGTTACGCATGATGTAAAGGTCGCAGCAAAATCGCAAAGAATCCTGTTTATGGTAGATGGAAATATAGTTGCACAGAAGAAAATACGTAAGTACGATCCGCAGCAAGGTGATATTAAGCAAAGAGAAGAAAGTATTATGAAATGGTTAGCGGAAAATGGGTTTTAATCTTTCATTGGCATTTGCATAAAGTTCAGCTTGGGAATTTATTTGGTAAGTTCTAAAGGAAAAGTAACATTCAATTACAAAATTTTTCTGATAATTACTGACATAATCTCGAATGAAATGCCTCCATTTTCACTGCTTTCAATATGCATAAAAAAGCCTAACTTCTCCATTAATGAAGACGAAGTTAGGCTTTTGGCTAAATTCTTTCTGTTTTTTAAGTCTGTTTTTTTCGTGGTTTCGGCTTTATGTACAATCCAAGTTTGAATCAGCAGGCGCAAGAATCGGGCAAGCACCCTCTTTTCTAAAAATTTAATCTCATCTCCTTATTTTCGGTATCTTCCATTTTCGTTTATTATTCTAGGTATTGAATATTATCTGTAGGGTTCAGTTTTTATAGCCCATTCAATAGAATTCCTTATGAAGGGGGCTAATAGGTTCTTTTTTTGTTTCGTATCGCTTGGCGATATAACTTGCAAATAAATCTAAAAACCTTCATATTTAAAAGAAAAGGGGGTTCGATATGCGACGTGATATACAACCGAATGAACGAGCTTTTTCTTCCAAGGAAGTGGCAGAAGAAGTAGGGATTGCAACTCCCACTGTCCGAAAGTATGGCCAAATCTTAGAGCGGAATGGATATGTGTTTTTGAAAGATGGCGATCGGCGTATCTTTGTTCAATCTGACATCGGAGCGCTTATAGCGTTACGCGATACGGCCAAGCCACTAGACGATACAGCTAAAGACCTTGTGAATCAACAAAAAGAGAGATTAGAAGGGTCCAATGAAATAGAGATTGCGATAACCGATACATATGAAAATTTACCTCATGACCCTAATCAATTAAAAGAGTTCTTTACGTTTTTAGTCAATGAACTCGCAGCCACACGTGAAATGAATGTTCAACTGAAAAACGATATGTCAGAGCTTAAAACAAAGGTTTCCCGACTCCAGCAGGATCATCATGTTATAAGTTCTAGTATTGGAAATTCAGCGCTAAAAACAAATGCAAAAATTGAAAAATTAACTGAACAACAAAATATCAATTACGAAACATTGCTGCAACAAGAAAAACAAAAAAGTGAACTCTTACAAAAAGAAATACAAAATTTACGGGACGAACAGAAAAATGAATGGAGTTCACAAAATGATTTTAATAAACGTTTAGAAGAAGCGATACAAAAACCTAAAGGAAAATGGGGAGGGATTTTCTCCATGTTTCGAAAATAAGGTAAGGTGCCTGTTTAAGGTTTATATGCTCTTTTTTTGTTTCGTATCGCAGGGCGATATACCTTGCTGATCTTTGTTCGATCCGACATTGAAGCGCTTATAGCGTTACCCGATATGGACAAATCCCCCTAGACGATACAGCTAAAGACCTTGTGTATCAACAAAAAGAAAGATTGGAATGAACCAATGAACTCGCAGTACATGAAGTGATATCCAACTGAAAAACGATATGTGTCAGTTAAAACAAAGGATTCTCAGCTCCACCAGTTCATCATGTCCTTAATAGTGTTTCTCAAGAAAGGGCTAGTCAGCTCTTTTTTTTTTGATTCGTATCGCAGGGCGATATACCGCGTAATTAAACCCCCAGAACCTTCATCTTTTAGAAAAGGAAGTCTGATATGCGATATATATGATGAACGAGCATTCTCTTCCAAGGAAGTGGGGATGCAATACCCACTGTTCAAAAGTATGGCCGCATTTTAGAGTGAAAAGATATGAGTTCATACAATAGGGCAATCCGCGGATCTTTGTTCATTCCTACATCGGACTCTTATAGCGCTACCCGATATGGACAAGACCTGGTGTATCAACAAAAAGAAAGATTAGAAAAAACCAACGAAACGGAAATTGCGATACCTAATACATTTGAAAATCTACCACGCGACCCCAATCGGTTAAAAGAAATCACTATTTTTCAATTTTCAACAAATTCCCGGGAAATATCTACAAATTTTGAGTAGAAATCGACAAAAGTTGAAGCATTTAAATATACAAGAAAAGTGGCATGCTAACATTTTGCAGACATAAAAATAAAGTCAAGCCTCTCATTAGAGTGAAAACTATGAGAAGTTTTTTTACTAATTGGACGATTCTCCAAGAAAAGGGCAGCCATTTCTTGTTCAATACATATCAGACCCTGTTTCCTAAAGTACAATTTTGCACTTTGCATAGTGACTCATTTGGTCTTATTTTTTAAAAAAAGTTTTCTTATAATTCAAGTAGAACATAATCCTAAGAATTTAGTTTACTAAGACTTATGTTTGAGGTGGCCGAAAAGATGGATCAAAAAAGTATGGCGGTTTTAAATCAGCTTGTTCTTAGTGATTCTTATGTTACAGTCCAGGAACTTGCACTAACATTTAATGTTTCAAAACGAAAAATTTATAATGATATAGCCAAAATTAACGATTGGTTGAAGGAGAGTGGTTATTCCAAAGTTAGTCAAGTGCGAGGACAAGGACTCTATCTTGATGAAAATATAAAAGAAAAATTGAGAACACAATTACCTGTAAGCGATTACCCATACTATGAATATTCTCCTAATGAGAGAAGAGCTTGGATTTTTATTTTTATTGCAGTTAAAGAACAACCTCTTTATTTGAATGACTTTATAGAGCTGTTCCAAGTAAGTAGAAATACGATACTTGAAGATATAAAAAAATTAAAAGAGGAAGCAAGCGATTTTCAACTAAGCATCGAATCAGGACGTCACAAAGGTTATCAAATTAAAGGTGATGAAAATGATATACGACGAGTATTGATTCACTATCTAACGTTTGTCACACCTGAAAGTGGATGGTATCAAATCATCATCGATTCAGACTTAGCAGATAAGCTAGAGCAAAAATCGCTTCGACCTTATATTGTATTCAATATTCATGAGCTGCGTTTGTTAAAGGACCTTTTAATTGAATATGAGAGAAAATTTCAGATAGAATTCACAGATGAAATATTGAATCAGCTTGTTGTTTGGTTTTATTTGTTTTCAAGAAGGATACTGCAAGAACAATATGTTGGAATTGATCCTGTTGAAAAAGAAGTTATCAATTCTACTGAAGCATTTAAAGGTGCTAAAACTTTATGTACAAATCTCACAAGAGAAATGGGTATTACTATCCCGGAAGTTGAAGTTTATTACATTGCCAAATATCTATTAAGCGCTAAGGTGAATTATGATTTAAATCCTATATATGAAAACGATGAAATGAGATTGTTGTGTCATGTTGTTGAAAGCATGATCTCCGATTTTAAACTGTATGCTGCTGTAAATTTTTCTGAAAAGGAACAAATGATTAAGAATCTGTTTGTCCACTTAAAGCCTGCTTATTATCGAATAAGGTATGGAATTAAGATAGAAAATATTTTGCAGAATTCTGTTGAGGAAAACTATCCGGAAGTATTTCGCCTGACAAGGAAAGTTATTCATCATTTTGAAAGCCTGGTTAAACAACCAGTAAGCGATAGTGAAATTGCCTATATAGCCATGCATTTTGGGGGATGGCTGCGAAGAGAAGGAATTACTTTAAGTTCAGTTCGAAGAAAGTTTCTGATTGTCTGTACAAGTGGATTAGGTACTTCCCGAATATTGGAATCGCAGTTAGCAGGGCTATTTTCAAATGTTGATATTGTAGGAGCAGTTTCTTTAAGAGAGTATGAAAAACAAGATCTATCTGTAGATTTTATTGTATCAACTGTTCCTCTTCCTGATAAAGGCATCCCGATTTTCGTCGCTAAGCCAATATTGGACAATAAAGATAAAGAACGGTTGTTAAGAAAAATTAATAGTTTAAATAATGAAACACAAACGGAACAACTATATTCAGTGGATACGCTAATGGATCTGGTAAAACGTTATTCGATGGTAGAAGACGAAGAAGCATTAAAACTGGAACTTAGAAGATATTTACATTCTCCGATAGCGATAGAAAACGAAAAAAGAAAACCATCTTTAGCTGATTTATTGGAGTCTGAAAAAATTATTAAGCTTGAGCAAGTATCGGATTGGATGGAAGCGATTACGCTGGCTGCTTCACCATTACTGGATCAGGGATATATTAACAGTAACTATGTTGGAAAAATGATTGATAATGTTGTAAAACTTGGCCCCTATATTGTGATTTCTGAGCAGTTTGCGCTTCCACATGCTGGACCCGCTGATGGAGTGAAGAAGACGGGAATGAGTTTGCTGCTTCTAGATAAACCGGTTGATTTAATGGGCGTACCCGTTCGAATCTTTGTTGTATTGGCCTCATGGGATAATGAACAACATTTAAAAGCACTGGGACAATTAACGAAGTTAGTAAAGGAAAACCGAAAAGAAATGCTGTGTGTAAAAGATAAGGAACAAATCATAAAACTAATTCAAACCTATTCAATCAAGTAGTTTCAGTTTTTAAAGCGAAATTATTATTTCCAAGTAGGGAGATGGAATCGTGTTAAAGCAATACCTATATGATGACCTTGTATTTTTGGATAAAGAATACAAAGACTATGAAGATTTATTGTCAGATATTATGAACACACTGGTTAGCAAACATTATGTTGAAAGGGAATTCGAGGGAGCACTGCTTGAACGTGAAAAGGAATTTCCAACAGGGCTGCAATTAGATGGATATGCGGTAGCTATTCCACATGGAGGTTCCCAATACGTTCTAAAAGATTTTATTTCCCTTGTTACCTTAAAGAATCCAATCAGAATGAATCGGATGGATAACCCTGAAGAAGCATTGGAAGTAGATATACTATTTATGATCGGATTCAGTAAATCAGAAACTCATTTGCAATGTTTAAAACAACTTATGGGGCTTATTCAAGATCCAAAGGTAATAGAAGACTTGAAAAAAGGGACTTCAATCACGTCGGTTTTATAAGTATGTTATTTTACTAAAATCCCATAACTTACAAAATATTTGTGCACGAAACTATTTAAAATTCAAATTACTTTAATATCATTGGAGGAATTAACATGTCAAATTCAAAAATTCAAATCATAGTAGCTTGCGGAAGTGGTGTAGCAACTTCTACCATTGCGGCAGATGGAGTGAAAGAGGTTTTAAAAGAGTTAGGAATTCACAATTACAGTATTATTAAAACAAGCATGACGGAATTACCTGATCTTCTGGATAGCGCTGATGTTATTTTGACAACAAATAATTATAAAAACGATGAAAAGCCATGCTTAAACATCATGGGATTTGTAACAGGGATTAATGAAGATGGCTTAAAGAGTAAATTGGCTGATATATTCTTGAATCTTAAAAAATAAATTAGGGGGAATTAGGGCGTATGGATGCAATGTTTAATATTGTTAAATCGATCACCGATTTGGGAGCTACGGCTATTTTGCCGATTATCATCGCCATATTAGGTTTAGTTTTTCGAATGAAAATTGGAAGCGCTATTAAATCTGGTCTTCTAGTCGGGGTAGGGTTTTTAGGTTTAACACTGGTTGTCGGCTTACTAAATTCTTCACTCAAACCTGCAGTTGATTACTATGCCAAGATTGGCTCTGGCTTTACAATTGCAGATATTGGCTGGCCGGCTGTAGGTGCGGCCTCTTGGGTAGCTCCTTTTGCAGCCCTGGCAATTCCTCTAGGTCTGATTATTAATTTAGCATTAGTTCGGCTGAGATGGACAAAAACATTAAATGTTGATATTTGGAATTACATGCATTTTCTTATCCCGGGAGCATTGGCTTACTTTCTTTTTGACAGCTTCTGGTTAGGCTTGATTATCACACTGGTGATGTCTGTTATCGCTTTATTTGTTGGAGATTTAATTGCGAAAAAATGGCAGGATTACTTTGGATTGGAAGGTACAACATGCACAACGATTATTTATTCAGCATGGGGCTACCCGATTCCTTGGTTAGTGAATAAGATTATTGATTTCATTCCTGGTGTGAACAAATGGAATATTTCATTAAATAAAATTAATAAAAAAATTGGTGTTTTTGGAGAACCAGTCATCATTGGTTTTATTGTTGGGGTAATTTTAGGACTAATTACGAAAAGACCTGTTACTGAAATCTTTCCAATGGCAATCGGAATCGCTGGGGTTATGGTCCTAATGCCGAAAGTGGTTGGAGTGATGATGGAAGGGTTATCTCCAATTGGAAAAGCTGCTAAAGACTTTATGATTAAACGGATGGGGAATTCAAATCTAAATATTGGGATGGACATTGCACTGGGGTTAGGTGATCCGGCTACTATTACAACTACAGTTGTTTCTATTCCAATCGTTATGCTGTTCGCTCTCATTTTACCTGGAGTTCAATTCTTTCCAATCGGATTGTTAATGTCTGTTACCTATATTTCTGTCATGTGTACATTAGCAAGTAAAGGCAATTTATTCCGTTCCATCGTATCCACAGTTGTTTTTTGTATTATTACATTTTATCTTGCAGCATATATTGCGCCCGGTGCGACACAAATGCTTACAAGCGCAGGTGTTAAGTTAGATGGATTAGGGACAGATGTTACTTTTTCTGAGCCTTGGAACTTATTAATCTATTGGGTAGATACTTTAGTGAAATAATAAAATAGAGAGAGAAGTGGCGGTATAATGAATCAAATTTTACCATCATTATTTGCAGCAGATTTAATGAATTTACAACAGGAATGCACGTGTTTATATGAGGAAGGATTTCAGATTCTGCATGTAGATATGATGGACGGAAATTTCGTCCCTCATATCGCATTTGGTCCGGAACAAATTAAAAGCATTAAAAAGCAAGTAAAGATGAAATTAGATGTTCATATGATGGTATCAGCTCCAGAGCGTCAAATAGCCAGTGTATTGGAAACTGGAGCGGAAATGATCTCTGTTCACTATGAATCAACTCCACATGTTCGATATGTGATTGATCAAATAAAACAGCATGGAAGGAAAGCAGGGGTCGTCATTAATCCAGGAACAGACACCTCGCTATTAAAACCTCTCCTCAATACGATTGATTATGTTTTAATTATGTCTATTAACCCAGGAAGACCTAATCAAACTTTTATTGAAGAAACGATTGATAGAATCAGAGAAACAAAAGAAATGATTGGTGATCGAGATATTCAAATTGAGGTCGATGGTGGCGTTGATGAAGATATAGCTAGGAAATGTATAGAAGCAGGGGCTTCCATGATCGTTATTGGGTCTTATTTATTTGCTGATAACAAGGCACATCTAAAAAATCTTAAAAGGCTAGAAAAATAATATAGAAGGGATCGGAATAAAAATGGGAAATTTTGAAGGAAAAGTTGCATTAATTACAGGAGCAGGACATGGAATCGGGAAAGGAATTGCTAGACAATTTGCAGAAGCAGGCGCAAATACAGTAATTGTCGATTATAATGCTGAAACAGGTGAAGAAACAGCTAAAGAGATTACAAATGAATTTGTAAAATCAATTTTTGTTCAAGCTGATGTATCAGATCCAGAAGCTTTCGTACGAGTTCGTGATAAAGTCTTTGAAGAATTCGGTCGTATTGATATCCTTGTTCTAAATGCAGGTGTAGCTTTTGCTAATAAAGTTAATGACATTTCGTTTGAAGAATGGAGTAAAACCATAAGCATTAACTTAACTGGGCTTTTCAACACAGTGAAAGCCTTCTACAATGATTTCCTAATGAATAAAGGGTCAATTGTCTATATCAGTTCTGGTTCTGCTTTGAGCGGTACAGGTGGTGGTGTTTCTTATCCAGCTTCTAAAGCAGGGGGAGAAGGCTTGATCCGTGGACTTGCGAAAGAACTTGGACCGAAAGGCGTCAATGTTAATGCAATCGCACCTCGATTAATTGATTCAGGAAAAATGATGAGAGTTAATTATCCAACAGAAGAAAGTTTAAATGCAGTCCTGGAAAAAATTCCTGTTCGCCGCTTTGGAACAATAGAAGACGTTGCAAATTTGACTCTATTTTTGGCTGATAAAGCTAATTCATACATTCAAGGACAAACAATTTTATTGGATGGTGGCAGAACAATTGCTTAATAGAGGAGCAATACGATGAAAAATTATACGTTGGAAATTTTAAATGAATTAACTATTAATGCAGAAAAAGTTAATCCAGAGGATCTTGCAAGCTTCATTGAACAAATTAAAACGGCAAAACATATTTTCTTAAATGGAGCTGGACGTTCAGGAATCGCTATTCGAGCTTTTGCCAATCGTCTGATGCATCTTGGATTTTCTGTCAGTGTTGTTGGTGAAATTAGTTCACCACATTCTAAACCAGGCGACCTATTGATTATCTGTTCAGGATCAGGCGAAACCGGAAGCTTAAAAGGTTTAGCTGAAAAGGCAAAGCAAAGCGGTGTTCGTATTGCGCTAGTAACAATGAAACCAAATTCAACTATTGGAAAATTAGCTGACGCTGTCTTAGTACTTCCAGGAACGACCAAGACTGATAATAATCTCGAAGATTCAAGCTTTGCTCAGCCAATGGGGTCAGCGTTTGAACAATTAGCTTTCTTATCTTTTGATGGAATGATAATGAATATAATGGATGAGATAGGCGAAACATCAGAATCAATGTTCCAACGGCATGCAGATTTTGAATAGAATCTAATAAAAATTGAATATATATTATAACTACGAAGACCAGTCATCATAACAGATGATTGGTCTTTTTCAAGGAGGAATGAATTCTGCATGGATCAACCCAACAGGGAATGTTTTCCTGACCTCGATAAATTGGTTATAATGAATATAAAGAGATTCATGAGAGCGAGGGGCGGAAAAGATGTACACGGTTCTTACATATTTTGTTTCCCTTATTGTCATTGTGGTATCAGTATTTGTGACACTTGTCTTCAAGAATGAACTAGAGCGATTGTTTCGAGAAAGAAAAGATTCGTTTCCTTTTCATATATGTAATGTGCTTATAACTTTAATGGTTTCTTTAGCGGCACATGCTGTAATGACTGTTTATGTTGTCGGGAATGAATTTAATTTGATGCTGCAATTAGTCATCCACATGTTCATGATCTTACCAATTTATTTTTTAGGGCATCTTGCATTTGAAAAATATAAATCAGTTTATCGGAAATACATTGCCGCAGAGAACGGAAAAGTTCTTGTGCTTAACGAAAAGTATATAAAAAAGAAAAAACGGTTTTCAAAATTAAAAAATTATAATTCTATTTCTAAGGAAAAATAATTTAAAAAATATGGCTGTGTTAAAGAACATTGTTGATTTTGAGCACAATGTTGATTGGAGTGGAAGTCGCGAGACTCCTGCGGGAGCAGCGGGACAGGTGAGACCCCGCAGGCGCTTTAGCGCCGAGGAGGCTCACCGCCCGCCCCGCGGAAAGCGAAGCGCCTGGAACGGAAATCAACTTCACTTTCAACAGAGCCAATATTATAAAAATATGAGGTTCCCAAAGTTGAGCAAACTTACAGGAAACCTCTTTTTTTGTCTTGGATACATAATCTATCAATTTAGAGAAATTTTAAGAGTAATAGAAAAAGGTTTAATTTAATTGAGGGCGGGAATATAAAGAGTGTAAGAGAATTCAAGTAAAATTATGGAGGGATTCTTTAATGGCTGACAAAAAACGAAATAACAACGATGATGGAAAGATGACTGTTGAAGAAGCGGGACGCAAAGGCGGCGAAGCTACGGCTAAAAACCATGACAGAGAGTTCTATGAGGAGATCGGACGCAAAGGCGGCGAAGCAACTGCTAAAAATCATGACAGAGAATTTTACGAGGAAATTGGACAAAAGGGTGGCGAAGCGCGTGCAAACCAACGCGAAAATGATAATGACCACAATGGAAAAATGAGCAAAGCTGAAGCTGGCCGTAAAGGCGGAGAAGCACGTGCCAGACAACGTGACAACGATTAAATAAGTAAGAAACAACTCATCGATAATAATTCGAGAGAGTATCCAAAAGAGCGAGGCTGTCTAAATAGTCCCTAAAATAGTAAGAAGCTGGCGAAAACATTTAGTTTTTCGCCAGCTTCTTTTTTTCTTATTGGTTCTAGAAAAAAATCGATATGCTAATAAAATAGAAGGCGTTCTCTTTTTAAATAAGAGAACGCTTTTTTTAGATATGCTGTGTTAAAGCACAATGTTGATTGGAGTGGAAGGCGCGAGACTCCTGCGGGAGCAGCGGGACAGGTGAGACCCCGCAGGCGCTTTAGCGCCGAGGAGGCTCACCGCCCGCCCCGCGGAAAGCGAAGCGCCTGTAACGGAAATCAACATTTACTTTTAACAAAGCCTTTAGAAAATAAAGGGAAATACATAGAATCACCTATTGAAACAAAATTTAACATGATATATTATCATAGGGTTGGGGTAAACTCCATCTGGTATAATTTTGAATATAAAATATCATTGCCACATAAGATAAATTAAATGGGAAAACAAGGAGGAAAATAGTACGTTAAAAATAGAAAAAAAGTGGATTGAGCAAATAATACAGTCCACTATAAGAACTGTTGGAATCGATATTGAACTGAAGCAGCAGATTACTGGGGTAAATATGAGCTATAATTTTATCCTTAACTATATAGGATATGATGATATACGGATAGAAGAAGCAATAACGGAAATGCAGGATCCAGTCTCCCTCAAATCGTATATTCAAGCTTTTACACTTCATGAGTTAGGGCATGCGTTAGACCGTGACGCTTTATTGGATTCACTGACAAAAACACTTGAATATTACGAAATGAAAAAAAACTCTACAAAATACGAACAATACAGTGATTCTAATCTTCTTGCTATGCTAATCGAAGAGCATGAGATGAATATCAGTTTTGAAGAAACGGCTTGGGTGAATGCTGAAAAGCTGAATAGGGAATATGGTCTTGTTGACTGGGCAAGCTTTGAAAAACTGAAGAATCAAGGAATGGCAACTTATTTGAAGTTATATGCAAAAGATTTACAGCTTTATAACAAGCTTTTATCGGAGCAAATCGAACAAATTGCTTAATGAGAATAACAAAAGACGACCAATTCGGCCGTCTCAGGCTGTCGGCAAATTCGAAAAAATCGGGTTTGCCGACGGTCTTTTTTTGTTTTGTGCTTGACATTTTACCACTGGGCTTTTAAGAGTTATTGTTCGTAAAACATTTTTAACAAAAAATGAAACCCCAGTTGCCAAATATAAACTTTAGTCCTCAATTATTTTGGGGATAAGTTTTTTCAACATCAACCAACCATAGCTGTATTCGAAAACTGGTTGATAATGATCTCCCCATCGTTTCAGTGAATCCAGAACAAGCCATTCATACATCTCATTCATAAGGGCAAGGTTACTACTCATATTGCTGCTGTGACGCCGATAATTGTATAGCATATAATCAATCCAATGGATTTTAAAATGCTCAATTAGTCTGTGGTCCATTCTTTGATCTTCCAAGTATCTGCCCTCATATGGATCATCCGTAGGCCAACCTCCAACATGCCTTAGTGCGGCTGTTCGATAAAATCTAGGATATGGAACATAATTGGCTAGGATGAATTCGTATTTGTCATCGAAATCACGTCCATATTCCTCGGTTCTCTCATCGATTATCTTTCCGTCCTTATCTTCATAGATAATTCTTTTATTTCCATAAATAAGAGCAACATCATCTGACACTCGTTTTGATTCATTTACAAGTATTTGCAATGTATCTCGGAATAACCAATCATCGCTATCGAGCATGAGAAGAAAAGGGGTATCGACATATTTCAAACCTTCATTTTGAGTCTTCGATTGCCCTACATTAATAGGATTACGAATTAATGTTACCCGGGGATCTTTCAAACGATCTTTTATGGTAGAAAGGCTATTGTCCGTGGATGCATCATCAACGATAATTAATTTCCACTTTTTGTATGTTTGTTTAAAAACACTGTCAACTGCTTTCCTAAGATAGTTCCCAGGATTATAGGAAGGAATTAAAACAGTTGCATAAGATTTCACCTGGATTCTCACACCTTTCAAAATTCCATAAAGTTTTGGGTGAAAGTGTTATCATATACCGAAGTATATTCTTGGAGGAACAAAAGAGGAATAATTAAACGCTTCGTAAACCGTAGGAATTACGGAGGTAGCGTGCTAAGATAATGGAACAATTGCTCGGTGTTCGCAGAAATCTCCCGCTTCAAGCGTTAGCTTGGTGGGGCAGTTCAATTAAGCAGCTTTTCGAACAAAAGCAGTCACCACGACCTGATAATTATGATCGTGATACTGTAATAATTCATGGGGGATTTCATGTAAAGCAAAGCCATCAAGGAAAGCTTTAGCCACGGCAACGTTACCATAAGTATTAATTTTTATTTCGTTTGAGCTGTCAATTTCGGATAGTAACATGTTTAATGAAAGGTCAGTAAACCTCCAGTAATCTCCATACCTGTCACATCCACAAAATTGACTGATGCCTGTAGTCGTTAATAATAAAACTCCACCTGGTTTTAGCGCCTTTAATGTGTTTCTTAATGCAAATTTAATATCATAAATCACATGAATCACTTGGGTCAAGATAATGCAGTCAAAAGCGGAAACGGGGATATTCTCTCCAGTTGCCAGATCTCCAACTATGGTTGATTCTTTCGTTTTAATAATGTCAAGAACGTCACTTTTGCTAACGCCTTTCCCATATTCAAGGGTATATGCATTATCACCTACTTCAAGAACATTCCCTTGTATATTGGATTGATGGCGTTTTAGGAAATCCTCAATGTAATATCGATCTATAGGTTTGCCACGATCAAAACCAAACATCGTACTGACAGGTACTAATGAAAAGTCTTTCATTTGAGCACTCCCTTTTAAAAGTAATTGTTCGTATAATATTTTTAACAAAAAATGAAACCCCAGTTACCAAATATAAACTTTAGTCCTCAATTATTTTGGGGATAAGTTTTTTCGACAGCAACCAACCATGGCTGTATTCGAAAACTGGTTGATAATGATCTCCCCATCGTTTCAGTGAATCCAGAACAAGCCATTCATACATCTCATTCATAATGGCGAGGTTACTACTCGTATTGCTGCTGTGACGCCGATAATTGTATAGCATATAATCAATCCAATGGATTTTAAAATGCTCAATTAGTCTGTGGTCCATTCTCTGATCTTCCAAGTATCTGCCCTCATATGGATCATCCGTAGGCCAACCTCCAACATACCTTAGTGCGGCTGTTCGATAAAATCTAGGATATGGAACATAATTGGCTAGGATGAACTCGTATTTGTCATCGAAATCACGTCCATATTCCCTGGTTCTCTCATCGATTATCTTTCCGTCCTTATCTTCATAGATAATTCTTTTATTTCCACAAATAAGAGCAACATCATCTGACACTCGTTTTGATTCATTTACAAGTATTTGCAAAGTATCTCGGAATAACCAATCGTCGCTATCGAGCATAAGAAGAAAAGGGGTATCGACATATTTTAATCCTTCATTTTGAGCCTTCGATTGCCCTACATTAATAGGATTGCGAATTAATTTTACCCGGGGATCTTTCAAACGATCTTTTATGGTAGAAAGGCTATTGTCCGTGGATGCATCATCAATGATAATTAATTTCCATTTTTCATATGTTTGTTTAAAAACACTGTCTACTGCTTTCCTAAGATAGTTCCCAGGATTATAGGAAGGAATTAAAACAGTTGCATAAGATTTCACCTGGTTTATCACACCTTTCAAAATTCCATAAAGTTTTGGGTGAAAGTGTTATCATATACCGCAGTATATTCTTGGAAGAACAAAATAGAAATAATTAAAAAACCTAATTGGCTGTTTTATATAATCCGCAAGAATCCTTTGGTAAATAATCTATAACTTCTAAAGAAATGATTAAACCAAATTTCCGTTCATGAGGGTATTTTTTATCTGCTACAAACTGTACATAGAGAACCCCTAAATATTAAAACATTTTCTTCATTTAACACACAGCTTATATGTATTGTTAGCCTATTCCATCATTTATTAGGTGCATAGAATAATATAAATGAATATTTTACAGGGAGTGGTTCAATGCTGGAGTCAGGCCAGGAGCGGATACTAATAATAGCGCCACACGCCGACGATGAAGTTCTTGGTTGTGGTGGTCTTATTGAGAAAGCATGTAAACACGGGAATGTTGTTAAGGTTGTTATTGCAGCAGTAGGACATACTAACTTTCGTCATAATGAAAAAACCATAACCTCAACAACCCGTAAAAGGGAACTAACGAAGGCCTTAAATTATCTTGGATGTACCGATTTTGAAGTGATATATGATGATAAAGACGGATTACTAGATACTGTTCCCCAAAAAGAGCTTGTTACTAAGATTGATAAGTATCTAAATGATTTACGCCCTACGATGGTATTTATACCTTATCCTAGTTTCCATCAAGACCATCGATCCTTATTTCACGCCTGCATGGCGGCGCTGCGTCCTAATCCAAATAATCAATATAAGTTAATCGCCATGTTTGAGTATCCCTTAATGGTTTGGCAATATCCTAAAATTGGAGATTTGGGTGAATTATATCTTGATATAAGTGAAACAGTTAATAAAAAGATAGAAGCCCTACTAAAACATAGGTCACAAATTCGGGAAGAAGATCATTTAATTGCACCAGCAGGGGCTAAAGAATGGGCAAGAAAATGTGGACAAGAAATAGGTGTTGACCATGCGGAAAAATATTATATTCTCCAGGCTAGACTATTATAATATGAAAAATAAGGTATCTTCTTGCTTCCCGGGCGTCATTATGAATTCCCGCTTCATTCTATGAAGTAGTCATTAAATAATTAATATCAATAGCAAAAACCACTTCCTATAAAAATAAGGCGGTGGTTTTTTGTACTAGCTTAACTATTAAGTTTAAGATATTTCCTCCCCTTATGTGGATAGATTCCCTCTGATTGAAACCACTCCCAAAGCAGGGTACCGCCCTTTCGGCCTAAAGCACCACTCATAATAAGTCCAGGAACGATTAATTGGGTTGGTAAGCCTTTTACATAAAAGGTTTTATTGCTATTGAATTCTATTAATACAGTAATCTGGTCAATGATACTGGTGATTTCGAAAAGACTATCCAAGCTTTTCGTACATTGCTTGAAACTCTGTTCAATTTTTTCGACATCTTGTTTGGGACTAAAGCCTTTCTGATGGATTTGCGGGAAGTCCCTCAAAAAAAGAGCGTTCAGCACTTGCTCACAAATTTTCAGGTCAGATACAGCTTCTTTTGAATACTTATCAACGACCGGAAACCAATTTGTGCCAACCCGCTTATCAAGCCACTGGACAAACATTTTTAATTGCGATAGGAAGGTTTCAACTTGTTTTTGGTCGGGGGTAATTCTGGTAACATGAGGTAAGTGGGTGAAAATCAGTTCTTCCCAAAACGGCCGCTTGCACTTTTTCCATGAAGATGGGCAATCATCTTCCAAAACATTGCTCATGAAGTTTGATAAGATACGAAGAAATTCATTGCGGTCTTTGTCGTAGGGGCGTTCGAGTTTATAGCTGATGAAATCCTTCCCATAAAATAAAAAGTGTCCTCGGTACCTCATATCAAACTCAGCACCTATCTTCAAATTTTTCATCATTTCTTCACGCTCTTTTGGATTTTCAAAATGCTTCATTTTTACGGTTACTTGCAGTTTTTCCTCATCACAAATATTGCCAATCTTTTTCATAAATTGAATCAACCTGCTTTCATAGTGATTTTTTTTGAAAGGCTGTTTTAAAGCACATTGTTGATTTTGAGCACAATGTTGATTGGAGTGGAAGGCGCGAGACTCCTGCGGGAGCAGCGGGACAGGTGAGACCCCGCAGGCGCTTTAGCGCCGAGGAGGCTCACCGCCCGCCCCGCGAACCGCTCGCGCCTGGAACGGAAATCAACATTCACTTTTAACACAGACTTTTGAAAAGAAAAGAGAGGTGTAAAGGAGAACTTTGGTGGGACTATTCATTATTATATCGTGATAATAAACGTATAAATGGATAATTTATGTAATTTCAGTGAACAATTAGGCAGTAATAAATCAATGGAGTAATTCTACCTTCCTTTAGTATAATGAGGAAATGGGAGTTGAGATATGTGAATAAAAAAGACATCGCTAATATCCGCAAGCAATTTAAATTAGATAATCATCTGATGAACATTCGTGAAATCTTCAATGTTTATGTTCAGAAAGAATCAGGTGAGGTTTACCATCATGTCAGTCAGCCATTTCAAATGTTAGAGCAGGAAGCACAAGAATTGTTTTTGACAAACTTTAAAAAGGTTTTGACAGGCCATCTCGATGCCAAGGTGTTTGAGCTGAAATTCATGCGGGATGTGGAAGACAGTTCACAAACTATTCTCTTTGAAGGATTACGGGCAGATACCACGGATGATTGGAAAGAATGGATGCTGGAGATCGTCGGAAAAATGTTTGCTCACACTGTGTATGAATTTGATACGGTGGTGACGTTTATCCGGGGAGAATATCGAAAACAAACACGGAAACGGAATTCGGAATCCGAAGAAGGCGGGGATGACGAGGTCTATTCCAACGAGTTTATCCTTTGCAGTCTGAACAAAACTGATCAGCCGAAAAAAGCCTTGACGTTTGATTATATCGAGAAAGAATTCAAATCGTATAACTTCTTTGACCCGATCATTAATTTGGATTCTCCATTGTCAGGATTTCTGTTCCCGGCTTTTAATGATAATGCTGCAGATGTAAATCATATTCTCTATTGCGCAGGTAAAGCAAATCAGCCTGACTTCGGATTTATTGAAGAGGTTCTCAATTGTGAAGAAATCATTACGGCCCAGGAAGATAAGGACTGCTTTGATTTCATCTTAAAAGAGGTGATTGGCGACGAAGTCGATTCCCAAGTCATCTCTAATGTCTATGAGGAAATTGATAAGTTGGTACAGGAGAATAAAGAAAATGAAGAAAGTGAAACCCCTACGTTGGATTCTCGGGATATCGAACGGATCTTAACGGTAAGTGGGGTCGAAAATGTTGAAACGGCCAAAGTGGAACATGCTATCAAAAAGGTAGTGGAAGACGAAAAACATGAATTCAAAGCAAGCAGTTTGGTTCCCAAAACAATCAAAATCAATACGAAGGTGGCCGATGTATCGATCAACCCGAAAGACCTGAAATATGTAAAATATATAATGTACCAAGGAAAACGGTGCCTATTGTTGGAGGTCGATGAAGATGTGGTCGTGGAAGGATTTCGACTAGAATCGGTAGAATTTTAATAGGTTTCATCGAAAAGACAACCAATGCTTGAAAAAATAAAGAGGATGAATTTGAAAGGCGGCAGCCAATCAGATTCATCCTCTTCATTATTTTTCGAGAGTTTTGAAACATTCCCCTTTCCTCCTCCGTCTAATCTTTACGGGGATTTTGAATATTATGTGACTTCTTATACAGGAATTTTCCAGTTAAAGATAGAATACATAGATTGAATGCCATAAAACGGTATAATCCGCTCAAGGAGGTATCACCATGTCCTATGAACAAATGAATCCCACGATAGAAAAGATATTAGCTAACATTGAAATGGTGATGATTGGAAAGAGAAATGTCGCCGAACTTAGTCTTGTTGCTTTGCTGGCAGGGGGCCACGTGCTCTTGGAAGACGTCCCGGGTGTCGGGAAAACGATGATGGTTCGCGCCTTAGCAAAGTCGGTCAATGCGGGCTTCCGCAGAATTCAGTTCACCCCGGACCTGCTGCCATCCGATGTAACCGGAGTTTCGATTTACAATCCGAGAGAGATGGAATTTCAATTCCGTCCGGGCCCGTTAATGGGGAATATTATCCTTGCTGATGAAATTAACCGGACCTCGCCGAAGACTCAGTCGGCGCTGCTGGAAGGGATGGAAGAAGCGAGCATCACGATTGATGGCGTGACCCATAAGTTGAACAAGCCCTTCTTCGTTATGGCGACGCAAAACCCGATTGAGTATGAAGGTACATATCCACTTCCTGAAGCACAGCTCGACCGCTTTTTATTAAAAATGAAAATGGGCTATCCAGATTTGGATGAGGAAATTGAAGTTCTTAACCGTGCCCAAAAGGTGCCGCCAATCGAGGACCTTCATCCTGTTGTTGACCTAGAGGGTCTGCTTGATTTGCAAAAGGAAATCAAGGACGTATTTGTCGACCAGACGATTAAACGTTATATTGTTGACATTGTGAATCGGACAAGGACTCATGGCAGCGTATATCTTGGCGCAAGTCCGAGGGGTTCGATTGCCCTCATGAAAGCAGCCCAAGCCTATAGTTATATGTACGGCCGTGATTATGTGCTTCCGGACGATATTCAATATTTAGCGCCATTTGTCTTATCCCATCGGATTATCCTAAAATCAGAAGCAAAATTCGAGGGCATTTCTGCAGAAGAAGTGGTAAACCGGGTCGTTGCCAGGGTCCCCGTACCGGTGCGAAGGTTAGTGAAGTAACATGAAGAAACTTTGGATTCCATTCAAAAAAGTATGGAAGTTTATCCTGTTGCTTTTTTTGATTCTTTTAACCTTTTCCTATGCGATGTTCCAGGGGGGATTTGTCAGCTGGTTTTTATTCTATAGCTTCCTTCCCTTTGCTGTTTATTGTGTTGCGTTATCCTTCTATTCCTTGAAAGATCTTGAAGTAACAAGGGTTTTGCTGAAAACAGATTACAAAGCCGGCGAGCCATTAAAGGTAATGGTAAGGATCAAAAGGTCAAGAAAGTTTCCGTTATTTTATTTACTAGCTGAAGATATGTTGGATGATGCGTTGAAGTACGCTCCTCAACAACAAAAAGCGAAGGCGCTGCTGCTTCCTGGAGTGAAAAAGGAATTTTCCTATGAATATTCCATTGATGAGCTTCCGCGCGGCGAGCACTATTTTCGTTCGTTCACACTGCGTATTGGCGATCCGCTAGGTTTATTTGAGAAAGAAAAGAAAGTTACGGTTGATGGCAAAATCATTGTCTATCCAGCCTATTCAGAATTTATCTATCGTCCCTTTGAAAACCAGTATGACCAAGGACTGACTGCTTCACGAGAGCGGGTTCAGCGAGACACAACCATGGCGGTGGGGGTAAGGGATTATCAGCCGGGCGACCGTTTTTCCTGGATTAACTGGAAAGCAACGGCAAAGCGGAACGAGATTATGACGAAGGAATTTGAGCAGCGGCAATCGCATGATGTCTTTGTTGTTATGGACTGTGTGCCTGATAAGCGGTTTGAGCCGGTTGTGTCCTTTACGGCATCATTACTGCGGGCGATTTTGAAAAAGGGCGCGCAAACGGGGCTATTAACAATCAGTAAGGAAAGAGCCTCGTTTCCGATTAGGGGCGGGGAGCGGCATCTTCAGGGGCTGTTTTACCACCTTGCCAAAATTGAGGCAAAATGTTTAACCCCATTGGAAAAAGTATTGGAGACTGACGGACTGTTTATCCAGCAATCGGTTTCGTTCATGCTCGTTACGGCCCAATTAACGAAACAGCTGGTTGAAAAAGCAAGTTTTCTTGGCCAAAGAAAAGGGTCGATTACGCTTTTTCTGATAAAAGGTCAAAAAGAAGCGCCAATAGAAAGTGAACGATCGCTCATAGCGATTGCAAATGCACGTGGAGTCCGTGTGATTATGGTCCATGAAGGCGAATTCGCTGCAGCCTTTTCGGGGGTGAGTGTACGGTGATGAAAAGGGACTTTCCAGCACTGCTATTATACACGTTTGGGTTCCTGCTTTTGTGGGAATGGCTTAGACCTGTTGAACAATTAACAGCAACGGGTAATATTGAAACCTTCATTGTTTTCCTGCTTATCTCCTTTGCCTTATCCTTTCTTCAGATGAAGTGGGTTTGGCAGGGGATCGTCAAAGTGGTATTTATCTTGTTTTCTATTCATCGCTTTTATTATGATGAAGGGTTCTTCAAGTTTAGCTGGCTGATGTCATTTGTGAAAGATTTGGTGAATAATATCAGTTTGCTATTTGCTAGGCAGTGGAACGATTTATCCAATGAATTTCGCACGCTTTTATTTTTTATCCTGCTGTGGCTAATGGTGTACTTAATTCATTATTGGCTGTTAAATCGGCAAAGAATTTTTATCTTTTTCTTTATGACCTTAGTTTATATTACTGTTCTCGATACGTTTACTCTCTATAGCGCCAATGCAGCGATTGTCCGGACGGTTGTCATCGGGTTTGCCGTAATGGGAATGCTGACCTATTACCGGATTATCCGGAAGGAAAAGGTGAACAGTACTCCGTCCTTTCTAAGAAAATGGATGGTTCCTGTTGCGGGGATGATTGCTGTTAGTGTTCTTATTGGCATTGCCTCCCCTAAGGCGGCACCAATATGGCCGGATCCGGTTCCGTATTTCACGGCGGCGAAAGACACTGGCGGAAAAGATGGCAATGGGGGCATAAGCCGGATCGGTTATGGGTCGAATGATGAACGATTAGGCGGGCCGTTTATTGGTGATAATAATCCCGTTTTCACGGTTAAAGCCAGTGGCAAAAACTATTGGAAGGTTGAAACAAAGGAAGAGTATACTGGAAAAGGGTGGATTCCTTCGGGTTCAACACCGATTACCTTTATGGAAGGTTATTTGACTCCTGTTTATGGTATTCCGAATAAAGTGAAAACAATAAATGAATCGGCTACGGTGTCTTTTAACAACAATTCATTATCCAATACGTTTTTAGTTTATCCAGCGGGAATTCAAAAAATCCTGCAAGTGGAACCGAAAGCCCCACAACCTTACACGTTCCAGTTCGATTCGACAAAAGAAAAGATTACCGCTGTAAACAGTGGTATTAGAAACTATCGAGTAGAATTTGGTGTTCCAAAGTATAAGGCGCTCGATTTAAGGGAAACCACAGGGTATGACCCTTCAAGCATGAATGCTGAATTTTATCAAAGATATACCCAGTTACCTGAGGAGCTGCCGCCAAGAATTAAGGAGCTCACCGAAGAAATTACCGCCGGAAAAGATAATTGGTTTGATAAAGCTCGGGCGGTTGAAAGGTATTTTGGTAATACGGAATATACTTATGATCAAAAGAAGGTTGCATTGCCGGGGGAACAGGATGACTATGTCGATCAGTTTTTGTTTGACACGAAGCAAGGCTATTGCGATAATTTTTCCACTTCGATGGCTGTCATGCTCCGAACAATTGGGATTCCAACCCGCTGGGTAAAGGGATTTACCGGCGGAGATTTTATCGAATACAGCAATGATGGAGAATCGAAGCAGATTTACCAAATTACGAATAACAATGCCCACTCCTGGGTGGAAGTATTTTTACCAAACCAAGGCTGGGTTCCATTTGAACCGACGAAGGGATTCACGAATGAGATTAATGTTGACTATACAACAGGCCAGACTTCATCTAACAACCAGACTCCTCCTCCTGCTCCGGTGAAGAAGCCGCAGCAGAAAGACTTGGAGGAAACCAGCAAGCCTAAAAATGAAGAAAAGTCCTTTGATTTCAATAAGTTATGGAAAAACATCCAATTATTTTTGAAAAACAATTGGAAGCTGATCATGTTAGTGATTATTCTTTTGGCGGGTATGGCAGGAATCCTTTATCGGATTCGCGGTAAGTGGTTTCCATATGTTTTAATGCTGCGGTACCGCTTTAAGAACAAGGACGAGTCTTTTGGTACTGCCTACTTAGTTTTATTAAACCAACTGGATCGCTTTGGCATCAAGCGGAAGAACAACCAGACGCTAAGGAGCTATGCCAGCTATATCGATTCGTTTTATTCAACGCGGGAGATGACCCGATTGACGAACCTTTACGAACAATATATCTATCATCAGCAACTGCCAAAGGGAACATGGAAAGAGAACTATAAATTGTGGAAAAATTTAATTAAAAGGACAATCGCTTGACCGGAAAAACAACCTATTGTTACAATATGTCTTATTAATTGAATGAGTTTGTTACCTTCATATATCCTCGAAAATAAGGTTCGAGAGTCTCTACCGGGTCGCCACTGTAATGGCCTGACTATGAAGGCAGAATTTTTCTGTCTACCATTTTTATGAGATAACTAGAATTCTGCCTTCCTGATATTTTATTGGAGGGGAGAATTCTAGTTTTTTTATTTCCATTTTAGTAAAAGCTATAATAACTTTAAAAAATTGAGGTGGCTGTTTTGACGGATAAGCAAGATATAATTGTTGTTTTAGACTTTGGAAGCCAATATAATCAGCTGATTACACGCCGAATTCGTGAGTTCGGTGTCTATAGTGAGCTGCATCCGCATACGATTACCGCGGAAGAAATTCGCAAAATGAATCCGAAGGGGATTATTTTTTCAGGCGGTCCGAACAGTGTCTATGATGAAAATTCATTCCGCTGCGATGAAGCCATTTTTGAAATGGGCCTGCCGATTCTTGGAATCTGCTATGGAATGCAGCTGATGACTGTTCATTTCAACGGCAAGGTTGAAAAAGCAAAGCATAGTGAATACGGAAAAGCGACCATGACAATAGAGAATCAATCAGCATTATTTAACGGTCAGCCAAGTGAGCAGACTGTGTGGATGAGCCATGGTGACCTTGTTGTTGAAGCTCCGGAAGGGTTTACGGTCGACGGCACCAACCCATCCTGCCCGATAGCGGCAATGAGTGATGAAGCACGAAAGCTTTACGGAGTGCAGTTTCACCCTGAAGTGCTCCACTCCGTTTACGGGAATGAGCTTCTCAAGAATTTTGTGTTTAATGTCTGTGCATGCAGCGGCGATTGGTCCATGGAAAGCTTCATTGAAATAGAAATCGCGAAGATTCGTGAGACAGCGGGCGATAAAAAGGTTCTTTGCGCCTTAAGCGGCGGAGTCGACTCCTCTGTTGTCGCTGTTCTCATCCATAAAGCGATTGGCGACCAGCTGACATGTATTTTTGTCGACCATGGTCTGCTTCGGAAAAATGAAGCGGAAAACGTAATGAAGACCTTCACGGAAGGCTTCCAAATAAACGTGATCAAGGTGGATGCGAAGGACCGATTCTTATCGAAGCTTGAAGGTGTTTCCGATCCGGAGAAAAAACGGAAAATTATCGGTAACGAATTTATATATGTGTTTGATGATGAAGCCGCGAAGCTCGAGGGGATTGAGTTTTTAGCCCAAGGAACGCTTTACACGGACATCATTGAAAGCGGGACAGCAACAGCACAAACGATTAAATCCCATCACAATGTCGGCGGGCTGCCGGAAGATATGCAGTTTACCTTAATTGAACCGCTAAGCACCTTGTTTAAGGATGAGGTTCGCGCGCTGGGTACGGAGCTCGGAATTCCTGACGATATCGTTTGGAGACAGCCGTTCCCTGGACCTGGTCTCGGCATTCGCGTGCTCGGAGCAATTTCTGAGGATAAGCTGGAAATTGTCCGCGAATCAGATTGGATCCTCCGTGAGGAAATTAAAAAAGCCGGACTTGACCGCGAAATCTGGCAATATTTCACGGTACTTCCGGACATTCGCAGTGTCGGTGTCATGGGGGATGCACGAACATATGATTATACCATCGGCATCCGTGCGGTTACTTCGATTGATGGAATGACCTCCGATTGGGCGCGGATTCCGTGGGATGTACTTGAGGTCATCTCAACTCGGATTGTGAATGAGGTAGCGCACGTCAATCGCATTGTTTATGATATCACCTCAAAGCCGCCAGCAACGATTGAGTGGGAATAACAAAAGCGGAAGCGCCCGTTTAGCGGCGTATGGGTATACTTTTTAAATTGAAATACGAACGATGTTATTTTTTTATATAATATCGTTCGTATTTTTTGTTTACAAGTTGGGTATTTCCTGCTAAAATAAAAAACGTAAACAAAGTAATCATATAATTGCATCGTATAATGTTGGGAATATGGCCCAAAAGTTTCTACCGAGCCACCGTAAATGGCTTGACTACGAGGCAGTGTTTTGAATAAAGAGGCAGATGTCTTTTCCTCTATTTATTGCACATGCCTAAAGTCACGCTCCGGTAGATTAACCGTGAGCGTTTTTTTGCGTAAAAAACAATAGATTCATAGGGGGAAGACAGATGCAGAAATATTTTGAGTTTGAGAAATATGGGACCAATTATCGCAGAGAGATTATCGGTGGATTTACCACATTCTTGGCGATGGCATATATCCTGGTGGTAAATCCAATAACATTATCACTGGCCGCTGTAGAAGATTTCCCTGATGCATTAAGAATGGATTATGGAGCCGTATTTGTCGCAACTGCCCTAGCCGCTGCGATTGGCTCGATTATCATGGGACTGATCGGCAAGTATCCAATGGCCTTGGCACCGGGGATGGGATTAAACGCCTTTTTTGCCTTTACGGTTGTTTTAGGCAGTGGGATTCCGTGGCAGCATGCACTGGGTGCCGTGTTGATTTCCGGAGTGTTTTTCTTCTTACTTACGTTAACGGGGCTTCGTGAAAAAATTATTAATGCCATTCCCATCGATTTAAAGTATGCGGTTGGAGCGGGAATTGGCTTATTTATTACCTTTGTTGGGTTGCAAAGCGCCCATATTATTGTCAAAAATGATGCCACACTTGTTGGCTTAGGTGATTTAACTTCAGGCCCAGCACTGCTGGCAATTTTCGGGATTGTTGTATCTGTCATTATGATGACGCGGGGAATTAAAGGTGCTGTATTTTATGGGATGATCTTAACGGTCATTGTTGGAATGATTTTTGGAGAAATTAAAGTACCACATCAAGTAGTTGGCCAGGTTCCAAGTATAGCGCCAACCTTTGGGGCTGCGTTTTCCTCGTTTGGCGACAGCTCGTTTTACACGACAGCGATGCTGGGAATTATTCTTACGTTCTTGTTTGTCGATTTCTTTGATAATGCCGGTACGCTTGTTGCCGTCGCTAGTCAAGCAGGTCTTATGAAAGATAATAAGCTTCCTCGCGCAGGAAGAGCATTAATTTCTGATTCAGTTGCAACGAGTGTTGGTGCCGTTCTTGGGACATCAACAACTACCTCATTCATCGAGTCATCAGCGGGGGTTGCTGCTGGTGCGAGAACAGGATTTGCTTCATTAGTTACAGCAGGATTGTTTATCTTATCGCTCTTTTTCTTTCCATTACTATCAGTCGTCACTGCACCTGTGACAGCGCCAGCGTTAGTGATTGTTGGGGTGTTGATGGTTTCTTCATTAGGAAAAATTAACTGGAAACAGTTTGAAATTGCTGTTCCGGCATTCCTAACAATGATTGCGATGCCGCTAACCTATAGTATTGCGACAGGGATTGCGATGGGCTTTATCTTTTATCCAATTACAATGGTTGTCAAAGGGCGGACAAAAGAAATTCACCCAATTATGTACGTATTCTTTGTGATTTTTGTACTGTATTTTATCTTCTTAAAATAGTGAGTGAAAGGGAACTGCAGCTGATGCAGTTCCCTGTTTTATTTTTTCAAAGTGACACCGATTTACAAATTTCTCCATAGCGCTTCGGTATGATTGGGAGTGGAAGTTATGATTGAAATAAGGAGTGGTTGCTGATGAACATGCTAACCGTTCAGGATTTGCGAAAAAGCTTTGGGAATTTTGAAGCAGTAAAGGGCGTAAACTTTTCAATGGAAAAAGGGGAATCATACGGGCTGCTCGGACCAAACGGAGCAGGAAAGTCAACGACGATTAATATGATAACCGGGTTGTTCCCGCCAAACTCGGGTGAAATTCAGATAAAAGACATCGATGTCATTAAAAACCCAAAGCAGGCACAGAAATGGATTGGTGTCGTCCCCCAGGAGATTGCGCTTTATCAAGCCATGTCGGCGCGGGAAAATTTAAAGTTTTGGGGGAGGATGTACGATCTATCCGGTAGTGAGCTTGAAAAAAGTGTTGATCGTGTCCTTGAGATTATTGGATTAACAGAACGGGCGAAAGACAAAGTCGAGACCTTTTCCGGCGGGATGAAGCGGCGTGTCAATATCGGTGCGGCCATTTTACATAGTCCGGAATTATTAATCATGGATGAGCCGACCGTCGGTATCGATCCGCAATCTAGAAATCACATTCTAGAAACTGTTAAGCACTTAAATGGCGAAGGAATGACGATAATTTATACCAGTCATTATATGGAGGAAGTTGAGTACCTTTGCGAACGGATTGGGATTGTCGACCATGGTCAGTTAATCGCCTCTGGTACCTTAAGTGAACTTCGGGAAACCATAGGCGATCATTCAAAAATCATCCTATCAATTGATAAAGACAGTTCGAATCTGGATGGACTTGCTCAGTCATTAACAAGACTTTTTCCAGCAAAAGATATTCAAATTCAAGAACATCAAGTAATGGTCTTTCATAAAGAACCACAGCTTATTTTAACTGATTTTATCCAGTCGGTAGCAAAAACAGGCACGAAGATTACATCTGTAAATATCGTCGAGCCCAATCTCGAAAGTGTCTTTTTACATTTAACCGGCCGGAATTTACGGGATTAGGGGGCGGGTGCGATGAGATTTTTGTGGCTGGCGGTGAAGGATTTGACGCTTGTCGCTCGTGATAAAAAGGCTTTTTTAACCTTGATCATGATGCCGCTGCTGTTAATTGCCATCTTAGGCTCAGCATTTGGCAATATGATGAAAGAAGACGAAGCGGTTTCGATTAAAAAGTTTACACTCGGCGTCGTTAATTTAGACCAAGGTCAGCTGAGTAGAGTATTAACCGAAGAAGTGTTTTCAAAGAATTTATCTAAGCAAATCGCAGTGAAGTATTACCAGGAAGATGAACTATATAAAAAGATTCAAGACCACAAACTTGAAATTGGGATTGTGATTGACAAAGATTTCACCGAATCATTGATGTCAGGAAAAGGAACGAAGGTACAACTTTTAACGGTGCCTGACACCGTTATTAAGGCAACCATCGTTCAAAACGTGATTGAGCAGTTTTCCCGTTTGGTTCCGATTGAAGCGGTCGTTTCACAAATGTCCCAGCCTGTTCAGGCGGGAAATCAAGGTGGGATTGACATAGAAGGTTATGGTAAGAAGCCGCTGATAAATGAAACCACTATCGATGCGAAAACAAAGCCGGTTAGTTCGTTTCAATATTACGCAGCCGCCATGGGTGTGATGTTTTTATTGATGACGGTCGTCGAAGGTGTTTCTACCATGGTGCTCGAGAAGGAACAGGAAGTGTTTAATCGCTTGCTGCTTACGAACTTGACCTACTCCAATTATCTGCTCGGAAAAATGCTTGGATTAATCACTATTTGTTTGACGCAAGCCTTTATCATTATTCTCGGTACCAGCCTGCTTTTTGGAGTTGATTGGGGAGCTTCTGTTTCCGGTATTATCGTGATGACCTTAGCATTTGTGATCAATGCGAGCGGACTCGGTGTGTTGGTAGGCTCATTGATGAAGACGGAAAAATCGTTTGGTGTTGCTGGGATGCTTGGTACACAAATTATGGCCGCTTTAGGTGGAAGTATGGTTCCCCTTTATGTTTTTCCGGATTGGGTCGTGTTCATCACAAAGTTTCTGCCAAATGGACTTGCGTTGCAAACATATTTAGATTTAATGTCAGGTGCAGTCATTTCAAAGATCCTGCCGGCAATCGCCGCATCGGTTGGAATGGGCTTATTCTTCTTCGCGATTGGCTTAATTCGCCTTTCATTGGAAAGGAGAGGTAAATATGCGTAAAATTCGGACGATTCTACTCCGTCGATTGAAGGAGTTTTATAAATCCCCTGGAGTATTGGTGCTCATGTTCGTCATGCCTGCCCTCTTTAGTTTGATCTTTGGGGGTATGACCATGAATTCGGAACAGAATAAACCAATTGTTAACGTTGTCCTTAGTGATACTGGAAACAGCAAGCAAATTCTAAACCTATTATCGAAGGACCACCATTATGAATGGAAAAAGGTAACGAGACAACAGGCTGAAAAAAACGTCGCCGCTCAGGATGTTGCCGCCGCCGTGGTGATTCCTGATGATATTGGGAAAAGAATTTCAGCGAATGAGCCATTATTAGACATTATCGTGCAACGGAAAAATGAAAGCTATCTTGCTTTGTCCGCCCATTTAGAGGGTACGGCAGGACTTGTTCTCCGTTCTTATCAGGCTACTTCAAAACTAGAAGCTGATGCTTTTCCAAAAGTGCTCGAGACAATCACGAATAATAAGGGCGTGACGGTTGAAAAGCAGACGATTCAAAAGGATAAGCAAAACAATGTGGAAGCTAATTTAATGTTTGTTGGTTTTGCCATCATGTTTATGATGTTTGGTCTATCGGGAGCAGCCTCGACCATTCTTGAGGAACGAATGGGCGGTACTTGGGGGAGACTGATGATTTCACCTGCCAGCAAACTGCAAATTATTCTCGGTTACCTCTTAGCGTACTTTTTCATGGGGTGGATTCAGTTCGCGGTGCTGATGACGACGATGAACTTGATGTTTGCAACAACATGGGGAAAATTAACCTATTTAATTCCGTTTGCTTCGGTTGTGATTTTAAGTGTTGTTGGCTTCGGCCTCATGATTGCCGGACTCGTCAAAACAAAGCAACAAGCCTCGGCAATCAGCGCTGTTTTAATCGTCAGCACTTGTATGCTCGGCGGGGTTTATTGGCCGATTGATATTGTCCCGGAGATCATGCAGAAAATTGCCTTAGGCGTACCACAAAGCTGGGCGATGTCAGGTTTTAAGGAAATCATCAGTGGAAGTCTCCATTCTGCCACCCTTGTAAAGGATACACTGGCGTTGGTTGGTTTCTCTGCTTTATTCTTTTTCATTGGCTTACGCGGAATTAAATTTGAATAATATGATCATGGCGTTTCTTCAAAAATCTGTCGAAATGGTGGATTGCTATTATACTAGGACTTTGTTTCGCAGTAATTTATTATTTTGTCTTCCGATTCGCAATCACTAAATTTAATTTAATGACTCCAGGCCGGGAAGCGGTAGAATAAGAGAAAGTAAGTAATAAGGGAAATGCAGGAGATTTGCCTTATAGTATCCTTAATGCCATGGGTGGGCAGGAAAACATTGCCCATCTTGATGCTTGTATTACCCGTCTGCGTGTTTCAGTAAATGATGTCAAGAATGTTGATAAAGAAGAGTTGAAAAAGCTGGGTGCAGCAGGTGTCCTAGAAGTGGGAAACAACATTCAAGCCATCTTTGGACCGGGTTCGGAAACAATCAAGAGTCAAATGAAAGATATAATAGAAGGAAAAAGACTTCGTGTAGTCGAAAAAGCACCGGAAAAAGGCGTTGTACAACAGATTGAGGAAGTAATTCCTGATGCCCTTCAAAATGACCTTGATGGTGAAGAAGTATTTGCTGCACCTCTTAAAGGGGAAATCAAACCGATTACAGAAGTACCGGATCAAGTATTTGCCGGCAAAATGATGGGTGACGGCTTTGCGATTGTACCGGAAGAAGGTATGGTGGTTTCGCCTGTCAATGGTAAAATTGTGAACCTATTCCCGACGAAACATGCGATTGGGATACTATCTGATGGCGGGCGTGAAATTCTAATCCATGTCGGTATCGATACCGTCAACTTAAAAGGTCAAGGGTTTGAAACGTTAGTTTCCGAAAATGATCGTATTGAAATCGGTCAGCCATTATTAAAAATGGATCTGGATTATATTAAAGAACATGCAACCTCAACGATTACGCCAATTGTCTTTACTAATTTAGCTGAAGGTGAAAAGGTGGTCATTGAAAAATCAGGTCTTGTGGACTTGAAACAAGAAGGAATTATTAAGATTAGAAAATAAGCAATAGCCGGCTGAGGGGCCGGCTATTCTTACTGTGCAATCTTGCAACTACGTCTTTGTCTCTGACTTTTCTTTAGGGACTCGATAATCAGTGGATTTCATGAAGAGCATTTAGAAGCTCCCTTAGTCCAGAACTAGTTGGTCATCCTCCTGTAACTTTAAATTTTTTCGGACGATATACCCCCAGTTATTTGATGCAACGACAATTAAGTTGTTTGATTTCAATATTTCATCCGTATACTTCCTTTTTTTTAGTAAGAGCAATGCACCATCAGTTTGCAGAAAATCATTCAAATCTCCATCCTCTACATTAAAATCACCATATAACTTTGCTGTTAATACAATATTTTGTTCCCACTCTGGTTTGCCTGTTGGGTGATACATAAATAAGCTCTTTCCCTTTAGCTCCTCCATCTTATGTAAGGACTGAATTAAACTAAGGTGAAATTTGGGGGTTTGGTTATTTAAATGTAATAGAATCCTCCATTCGTAATGAACAGAAATCATAATAACGAAAAATACAAGAAACGCTTTGCTTATTAATTTTCCATTTAGCAAAAGTCTGCTTCCCATAATACCAATGAGAATTGCTAACGGAGGATATACAGGCAAAATATACCATCTAATTTTCGTTTTAACAAAAGTAAAAAGTAAAAATGGGATCAGTAGCCACAAACCAATACCGATAATAGTGGCCCTTTTTTTCGTTTTAAGAAAATCAAATGATAAATCCTTAAAAAAATAAACAAACACCAGTCCAACCAGGAGAATAAGCCAAAACTTAAAAAATCTCCAAAATACTTGAAAATAGAAAAATTTCCCGCCAACATGCCCTTCGATAGGAGAGGAAGACCTGTGCAGCAGGTCGTAGTTGATCATTGTCTTAAAAAATTCAATACCATCGTATTGGTACCTTAAACTCCCCCATATAATAATAGGAAGGAACATGCAATGTAATAACAATAGCCACTTTACTGAAGTGAGTCTTTTCCACCTCCCGTTTAATAAGAGATATAACCCAATAATGCCCGCGATATTACCTGCGTGCCAGCTTTTTGTTAAAAAGGCGAGTGCAAAGGCAACACCTGACAGATATAACCAAATGTCTCCTTGTTCACTCAGCAAAAGTGAAATGATCGCAAATGTAAAGAAAAAAACAAAAAGTGAATCGGCGTCACCTGTTCTCGCACTATGATTAATTAATAGTTGTGTGCACGTAGTTAAGGTTAGCGTTGTAAGCATTGAAGCGATTTTCCCGAATGTTTTGTATGTGAATGCAGCAGTAACAATAATGGTAAGCATGGCAGAAATAGCTGAGAAAAGTCTTAGTCCATAAGCGTTGAAACCTGCTAGATTAAAGCCAGCAATATTTGCCCAGAAACTGAGTGGAGGTTTTAAATTCCAATAATCGATGCTATTCATATATGTACTGACAATGTAGTTTCCTTTTTTAAACATTTCATACGCATTAATCCCATGCCTTGCCTCATCCCAACTGTAAATCGGAAAATCCCCTAACTTATAGAAAATGTTAAAAAAGGCTAGTGTGAACAGAAACATCATGACGAGAAAATAAAGGTTGAAAAGTTTTCGGATTGAACGGTACATCTGTTTCTCCTTTTTACGTTTATTTCAATAAATAGTAGATAAAAAACGTCTTTATTAAGAGGATCTATAGCTGAAATTTGGACTCTAACCACTTATTTAATCTGATTCCCAATGCTGATAAATCCCATTCACTTTCTAATATGTATTATGTGGAAATAGCAAAGGGTTCTGTTATTTAAAAAGATATGAAAAAAGGTTGACGCTAAGATTCGATAGTGCTATTATATTAAAGCAGTCGTTAATGACTAGTTAACAACACGAAGTTATTAAAAAATACTTTTAAAAAGATGTTGACGAAAGATTGACGGCATGATATAGTAGTAAAGTTGCTTCTGAACGAAGTAACAAACTTGCTCTTTGAAAACTAAACAAACAAAAACGTCAACAAACAATATTTTTAGTTTCTTTTATGAAACTAAGCCAACGTAACAAATGAGCTAATCAACTTTCTTGGAGAGTTTGATCCTGGCTCAGGACGAACGCTGGCGGCGTGCCTAATAC